>JAJYLU010000043.1 GCA_021787505.1 Nitrospirota bacterium
GATGATCAACAGGATCCCCGCGTAGGCAAGGAAGGGAAAGTCGAAGGGCATCTTGCGGTAGTCAACATAGGAGACGAGACACCCCGAGAGGATCAGGACTGCCCCCGCAGTTGCAAGAGTTCCACGACGGCCCTGGTATTTCGACTCGAACGTCCCTTCTTTCGCGCTCTCGGTGGGTCTGACACGGGAGGCCTCGTATGCAGGGACGGCCGAGGCCAGAAAGGAAATCACTGCCCCGAGTCCGAGCGCAAGCAGGACGTCTCCGGTCGAGATGAGATAGTCTGATATCGAAATCGCGCCGTACATCGTCGTGATCGTCTTGCGGACCGCGGCGACCGAGAAATAGGCAGCGATCTGCCCGAAGATTATCCCAAGTGCCGAACCGATCAGCCCGAGGATCAATCCCTGGGCGGTGAAGAGGAGGACCACGGACCTCCGCCGCATTCCGAGCGCGCGCAGTATTCCGATCTCCGTTCGCCTCTTTACGACCGATATGAAAATGGTGTTATAGAGGAGAAATATGCCGACCAGTACGGCGATAAGGCTTACGAACTGGAGGTTGTAACGGAAGGATTTCACGAGCGACTTCCGGTCTTCTATCAACTGGGCCTTCCCCGCTATCGACAGGTAAGGGGGGAGTATCTTTTCTATCTCCGCTGCGGCCTTTTCTCCGGCCTCGAGGTCGATTCCCGACAGATACCCCTCCTTGCCGAAGAATTCCTGAAAGTTGCCGAGGTCCATTATGATGGTGTTCGACGGGAGGGCCGGTCTGTCGATGATATCCACTACCTTCAACCGGTATTCCCTGTCGTACACGAGGGCCTTCAGGATTTCCCCTCTTCCGATCGAATGGGAAGCTGCGAACCGCTGTGTGATGATTACCCCGTTGGTAACCGTGAAGTAGTCTCCGTATCCGCTCCCCCTTGAGGGACCAACGTCCAGAAACTTGGCGGTCCTGACTATGTCGGTGCCGTTGATCTTGACCGTCTCATGCAGCGCGGGCAGATACCCGTTGACCGTCAGGACCGGAAAACTGTTCCCGTCGATAGTGCGGACCTTCCTGTATATCTCCTCGGGGAAGTCGACGCCTGCGGTATCGACGATTTCGTAATTCGCAAATGGAATGGTCCCCCTTATATCCGACTCGAAGGAGGCGACTGCCCTGTCCGAGGCGACCTTTACGCCTGTGAAGAGGCCTATGCCGAGGGCTACGCCGACTATCGAGAGGACCGTCAGGAACCTTTCCGCCAGGAGGTTTCTCAGTACCAGCAGTTTCGCCAGTTCGCGAAACATCACGAAATGATCACCCCGTCCCTGATCCTGACTGTCCTGTCTGCGTGGCGGGCCACATATTCCTCGTGTGTGACGAGGACGATCGTTTTTGCCTCTTCTTCGATCAGTTGCTTCATGAGTCCCATGACCGACTCTCCCGTCCGGCTGTCGAGGCTGCCGGTGGGCTCGTCGGCCAGGATAATTTCCGGGTCATGGGCGAGCGCCCGGGCGATGGCGACGCGTTGCTGCTCCCCGCCGGAAAGCTCATGGGGATACCTCATTTCTTTTCCCCCCAGCCCAACACGGCCTATGAAGCGGGAGACCCTCTCTTGTTCCCTTATGCCGTTCAAAAGGAGAGGGATCCGCACATTCTCGGAAACGGTGATATTCGGGAGCAGATTGAAGAACTGGAAAACAAACCCGATCTTTCTTCTTCTGTAGAGGGTGAGTTCCTCGTCGGTGCAGGAAGAGATGGCGGCGCCCTGGACCACGATCCTTCCTTTTTCGGGCCTGTCCATTCCGCCGATGAGATTCAGGAGCGTCGATTTACCTGACCCCGAGCTGCCGGCGATCGCGACGAATTCTCCCCTGGCAACTCTCAGGTCGATGCCTTTGAGGACGTGGGTCCTCCCGTAATATTTTTCAACGCCTTCAAGTATGATCATCAATACCCCGTCAATTCCACGTAGGCCCTGCCGGTTGCCGAACCCGTGACCGCGCAGTCTCCCTCCCAGTAGTAATTCCCGGTTGAAGAAGAGGCTATGAACTCCTGGTCTTCGATGAGCGGGGTGATGTGCAGGTCCAGTTTCTCGGACGGCACCCGGACGCGCCACTGCGAAGGATATTCGGCACCGGTCTCCTTCGATGTATAGTGCGCCAATACCGTTATGCTGAAATCAGCGAGGTTCAGGTGTCTGTATTCCCCGTTCCTGTAAACGAAAGTGCCGGAAGAATATGGGTCGAAGGTCCCGTCTTTGTTTCTCATTACATAAAGCATCACATCCCGGCCGTCGTCCAGCTGGATGGAAAACCAGTCCCAGCCCCTCTCGCTCTTCCCCATTTTGCCGGAAGAGATCTCCCTGTCGAACCAGCTCTTGCCGTTCACCGGAAGGGTCTTTCCTCCAAGCGTTAGACTTCCTTCGGTCTTCAGGTCCGTATAGGAAAAATACCATGACGCGATCTCCGGAGACTCCTCCGACTTTCGGGAATAGCCGTTGTCGCCGTTCAGCACGACCGGCTTTACGGGGACCAGTTTAAGGTCGAGGGCCTTGTCTCCGCCTTGTGCCCTGAGATGCATCCTGATAATGGTCCCTTCCAGTTCATTGCCGTCCACCCATACCTTCAGCCTGTCGCTTTCTGCGCCTGCAAACCCGTATGCGCCGCTGTCCGCTTTGTCGAATGAAGAGTAGCTGTCTCCCTTTACATCCGATATGGCAAAGTGGGAGATATAGATATCGCGGACCCCGAACCTGGACTTGTATGCCCTCCTCTGCACGCCGGCGACGAAGAAGGTGAGTTCGTATCCGAATTCCCGGCCTTCAGGCGTGAAGAGGTGTCCCGTGAAATACCACCACTGGACCCTGTATCCTTCCTTGTAGTAAAAATCCCGCGGAAATGTGAGAGAATATCCCTTCGTAATCTCCCGAAACTCCCCGGCGGAAGCTACCCGAAGGGATAAGAAGAACAGAAGCCCGAAGATCAGAATCCTCTTCATCCGGGCCGTTCACTGAAGCGGGGACCTTTTCGCATACCTCTATTATAGAGGCCGAAAAAATATTCGCAACAGGTTTTGCAGCCACTGCCGATGCACCGTTGCCGGCGTGGGGATAGTTGCAGGGGCGCGATTAATCACGCCCCTACTGTGAGGCGAGAATGAGTCAGGCGGCCACGAGCTTCCGGTAATCCTCCATCAACTGCAGTGTGATGGGGCCGGGCTTTCCATCTCCTACTATTCTGCCGTCGACCGAAATTACCGGCATCACTTCGGCGCCGGTGCCGGTGATGAAGCATTCATCCGCCGCATAGAGATCGTACTGCGTGACGGCGGACTCGGCACATTCAAGGCCTCGCTTCTTCGCGATTTCCGATACCGTTCTCATCGTAATGCCGTGGAGCGCCCCCTGGGCGGGGTGAGGCGTGAGAAGTCTTCCGCCCTTTACGATGAAGATGTTGTCGGCGGTGCACTCTGTCACGAACCCCTGGGTGTTCAGCATCACCGCCTCCAGTGCGCCTGCCGCGCGCGCCTCCATCTTCGCCAGGATGTTGTTAAGATAGTTGAGCGACTTTATCCTCGGGTCGAGACACTCGGGAGGAACCCGGCGGGTTGACGCGGTAACGAGCTTGATCCCTGCCTTGTAGAATTCTTCCGGATAGAGCTGGATATCGCCGACGATGATAATGACCGTTGCTCTTTCGCATGACCCGGGGTCAAGGCCGAGCGAGCCCCGGCCGCGCGTGACGATGAGCCTGATATAGCCGTCTTGCGTGTTGTTCGCGCGGACAGTGGCGGTAACTGCCTCCCCCATCTTTTTTGGGTCCATTGGAATGGTGAGGGCAATCGCCTTTGCGCTGTTGTAAAGGCGGTCGACATGTTCGCTGAGCCTGAAGACCCGTGAGTTATATACCCGTATTCCTTCGAAGACCCCGTCTCCGTAAAGCAGCCCGTGGTCTAAGACCGATATCTTTGCATCATCCTTGTCGTAGTACTTGCCGTCGATATAGATTTTCATACTATCTCCTTGTCTTCATATACGTCCCTCATATGTTCGTAACGGGGGCCGAATTTTTCGATAAGTTCTTTGTTGAATCTCCTGACCACTTTCATGATATAGACGTCGTGTTTTATGTAGTCCTCGGCGAGGGTGACGAACCCTTTGTTTATGCTCCATGCGCCCTCGACGCGCTGGTTTTCATGAACGGTCGCCATCAGGGCTGTTACCGAATCGGCAACGATCACAAGCCCCCTGCCGCCTTTTTCCTTGTAAAGCGTTTCTTCTATGGGATGTGGATATACCTGCCCGATCCTGACTGCAGGCACGCCGAAATGGACCATTGCGATGCGCACACCTTTTTCTTCCGCCCTCCGGAAAAAGACGTCGAGGGACGCCAGTTCCTCCTTCCAGATCGACACCAGGAGAGTCTTCCGGGCGTCCAGGATAGTCCTGTGCGCCTTTTCGATGAGATAGCTGTGATCCAGGATATTCCAGATATACGAGACGGCCGCCTTGCCAGGCAGGCTTGAGAGGTCTTCTCTGAGTGCCTTCAGGTTGGACTCCATTCCGTTTCTGAACCTTTCGATGAACTCGTCCGCCTCCATCGGGATATACCTCGGCGTGCCCTCGTCTCCGAGCGAGGAGACGACCTTTTTCTCTGTCAGTCTTGTCAGGACCTCGTATATTTTGGATGTCGGTATGCCGGAGGATTTGGCTAGTTCATATGCCGTAAGAGGGTTCTCCTTGAGCAGCGCCACATACGCCTTGGCTTCATAGGCCGAAAAGCCGACACTGGAGAGCCTGTCTGCTATGCTATTCACTACCATGGTAGATAATAATATAAAACGAAAAGGGAATTCTGTCAAGAAGGGACGAAGAGATAAGCGAAGGGCCGTCCGGACAGGGAAGTTCCGCGGCCCTTACGGCCTATTCGAGCAGCCTCCCGATGTTCTTCCATCGCACGCGGGAATTGTCTGCGTCCCATGACCAGTATTTGACAAAGGCGAGTCCCTTGATCCTGCCGATCTTCACAAACCCCCAGAAGCGGCTGTCATAGGACTGGTCGCGGTTGTCACCCATCATAAAATAGGACCCGGCAGGCACCGTGATCACACCGGTATTGTCGCGAGGATTGACTCCCGCCGGTATTATCGCGCTGTCCTTGTGAATTTCATGAGGGTTTACGTAGGGTTTTCCGTTGACGAAGACTTTCTTGTCGATGACCTGGATCCGGTCTCCCGGCAGTCCTATGACACGCTTGACAAAGTCCCTGCTGGGGTCTTCGGGATACTCGAAAACAGCAATGTCCCCGCGTCTTGGATTTCGCAGCGGAAAAAGATGCCTGCCGGTGAAGGGTATCTCAATGCCGTAGATAAACTTGTTGACGAGGATATAATCGCCTATGGCGAGCGTGTTCTCCATGGACCCCGAGGGTATCTTGAATGCCTGTACTACAAAGGTCCTCACAATGAGCGCGATGATCAGCGCAAAAATGATTGATTCAAAATATTCGCGGTAGACCGATTTTTTTTCGGCCGCCGCAGCGGTTGAAAGCCCGTGTTCTGCCATTATCAAGTGTTCCTTTCCTGTTCCGGAGTTTCGCGAATATCCGCGAAAGTGCCGGTAGATATGCGGAAGCGGTCCGCGCCCTGTCTTTTTCCGCGTCAGCATTCGCAAGGATAATACGCGGATCGGATAAAAAGGTTCCGGTCAGATGCAGACGACCGGAGCAAGGAAGATCCCGAGAAAAATTCCGCCGCCCGAGAGCGCGTAACGGAACGGCCTCGAAACAAAGATCCTTTTGTAGAGTTTCAGCCCCGCCTCTTCAAGGCCCTCCAGGGCATATATCTCTTTCATGACCCTGTCTGTAAAATCATCCGACGGCTTAAACGTTTTCATACCCGGTACCTCCGTAAAAATCCCTGATGAGCAGTCTCATCCGCTCTTTTGCCCTGAAAAGTCTCGACTTTACCGTCCCCGCAGAAACTCCCTGGCGTAGGGCTATTTCCTGGATCGAGTCCCCGTTAAGGCTCCGGAAGAGGGTCGTCCGGTACGGCTCGGGAAGGCGCCTGAGGGACTGCTTCAACGCCTTCATCTTTTCGGCGACTAGAACGGCTTCTTCCGCAGTCTGGCCCTCTGCAATGAGATCGTCCGTATCGTCCAGAAATCTGTGTTCTTTGCCGCCTCTTATCCTCAGTTCGCTGACGCACCGGTTTCGCGCGGCAATGAAGAGCCATGCGGAAAACGGGGTGCCTCTTGTTTCGTCGAAATCCTTGAGGGACTTATAGACGCTCAGGAATACCTCCTGCCCTATGTCCTCGACGATTTTTGAGTCGCCTACGAGCGTGAAAACAAAATGAAGAAGATGCCTGTGGTATTTTTCGACGAGCATGGAGAAGGCTTCGACATCGCCTCCCTTTACCATCCGTATCACATCGACATCTTCCACTGGTTCTCCTTCGGCGTACTTGGTTTTAACGGTTAATACGCTTGCTTGGCGAAAAGGTTCCCGGACAGGCCCTTCCGATTCATTTCTTACTCCATAAGGTATTATATAAAAAGGCGGGATTATTACAAAAGCTGCGCAGCGCCGCCCGCAGCCTGATCATGGAAGAGAAGATCAAAGTCGGGATAAGCGCCTGTCTGCTTGGTGAGAAGGTCCGTTACGACGGCGGCCATAAGCTCGACCATTACCTGAGGGACACCATGGGCCGTTTTGTCGAATGGGTGCCGGTCTGTCCGGAGGTTGAATGCGGTCTCCCCGTCCCCAGGGAGGCGATGCGCCTTGTCGGCTCCGCGGCATCTCCCCGTCTTGTCACTACCCGCACGGGCGCGGACTACACGCGGCAGATGCGCGAGTGGACTGCGGGGCGGCTCGACCGGCTCGAAAAAGAGGGCCTATGTGGATTTGTTTTCAAGAGCGGGTCGCCCAGTTCCGGCATGCGGGGTGTGAAGGTTTACGGTGGCTCAGGAAGGCCGAGTAATTCGGGGATCGGCATCTTCGCAGCCGCCTTCATGCAGAGGTTCCCCCTCGTTCCGGTCGAGGACGAAGGCAGGCTGCACGACCCGTCGCTCCGGGAGAATTTTATCGAGCGCGTCTTTGTTTTGAGAAGATGGAAGCAGTTTAGCTCCGGCAACGGATCGGCCGGGAGATTGGTTGATTTCCATACGCGGCACAAAATGCTGGTAATGTCGCATAGCCCGCGCCATTATTCCGCTCTCGGCAAGCTTGTCGCGCAAGCCGGGAAAGACCGTCGGGAAAACCTTCACGTAGAATATCAGGTGCTGCTTATGGATGGGCTGAGGCTGCTGGCGACCGCCAAAAAACACGTAAACGTTATGCACCACATGATGGGCTACTTTAAGAAACAGCTTACGCCGGCGGAGAAGCGGGAGATGCTTGATGTCATCGAAGAATACAGGAACGGTCTTGTGCCGTTAATCGTTCCGATCGTTCTCCTGAGACACTACGTCAGAAAATATGACGAACCCTACCTGAAAAGGCAATATTATCTGGATCCCCATCCCGCCGAACTTATGCTGAGAAACCACGTCTGAGAGCACGGGGCTCAGAAAGGCCACCACCCCCTGCTGATCTTTCTTGCGTCCACGCCGTGATACTTCCCTTTTCTGAGGAGGTCGAGAAAATTGCCATAGGAAACGCGGTCACGGAACATGGTGTAACATGCACCCACTTCTTCGGGTGCATGCGCGTCCGAACCTCCGGTGAAAGGCAGGTTCAATTCCCTGGCCGCTTCTATCGCTTTCGTGTTAAAGGCATGCAGGTTTGCGCCGTTGCATCCCTCTAATGCGCAAAGTCCCTGCATCCGGAACAGCGCTTCGCCTACCCCGCTGCCCCGGCGGAAGGGGTGGGAAGGTATCACGACCCCGCCGGCATTGTTGACGACCTGTACGATCGTCTCGACCGGGGCATGAGAGATAGAGAGCCTATCCGTATTTGTCCCGAATACGAGACAATGGCCCTCCGTCGCGGATAGCTCGACTCCTCTCAATATCATTATGGCGTCTTCGTATTTTTCCCTCAGTCTTTCGACCGGCTCGGATGCTTCATACGAGTAGTGCTCGGTAAATGCGATGCCGTGCAGTCCCTGCGATACCGCGCGAAGGACCAGTTCCTCTGGTTCGGCATCTGTGTCGCCGCTGTATTTTGAATGGACGTGAAGATCGACCTTGTAGCTCATGTCTTCTATGATAACCCTATCGTCGCATAAAGGAGAAGGCAAACATGCCGAAAAAGTGCTTCCATTAGTGCGGATCAGAAGAGTCTCGAAATAAGGGCGGGGACGGCCGACTCGACGTTCAGGATGCGCTCGCCCAGGCTGACTGCACGAAAACCGGCGGAGAGGAACTTGCCGGCCTCGTAGGGAATGAATCCTCCTTCGGGTCCTACGGCGAGTATGACCGGACCGCCGAGGCCGCGCGGGCAGGGTTCTCCGGCATGCGGGTCGGCCAGGAGGGGTAGGGTACCCTGCATGATCGCAGGAAGTTCGTCTTCCACGAAAGGTTTGAACAGAGGCCGAAGCAGTACCTCGGGCATGATCGTGTCGCGTGCCTGTTCCAGCCCGAGGATGAGCTGCTTTTCGATATGCTCCTTTTTTAGGAAGGGACTATGCCAGTAACTCTTTTCGACCCGGTAGGAGTTCAGAATGACAATCTGTTTAACGCCCATCGCGCTTGCACAGAAGAGAATTCTTCTCAGAAACTTCGGCCGGGGCAGCGCCAGGATGAGCGTGACGGGAAGTGGCGCAGGCGGTGTCCGTTCGAAATGCACCTCCATCTCGGCTGCGTTTCGGTCGAAGGAGATGACCCGGCCCGAGCCTATCAGTCCGCCGGCTTTTCCGACGCAAAGTCTGTCTCCGACCGTGGCCCGGTGCACTTCGATGAGATGGTCAAACCGGCGACCTTCGAGTCTTACCCTTCTTTCCCCGATAAAGTCGTCTTCAAACAGAAGGATGAGGTTCACGATGTCTTCAGGACGGTGATGATCCGCCTAGGACCACTTCTCATAACAGACGATCTCGTGAAGTGGTTTTCTTGGCGGACCGTCTTTTTTCTCCTCGAGGGGGTATCCGATGGGGAACAGCCCGACGATGCGGATGCCGGACGGGACCCCGAGCAGATCGCGCATCTTCTGCTCATCAAAGACGCCGACAAAGACCGTGCCGAGGCCCAACGCTTTCGCCGAGAGCATCAGGGTCTGCGAGGCGATGCCGATGTCCGTCATATAGTACTGT
>JAJYLU010000044.1 GCA_021787505.1 Nitrospirota bacterium
ACCACGAGGAGCGCCGAGACCATGATGATCCCGACGATGCGGATCGACACGACGATCGAAACCGAAAGAGCGACGAGAAAAAGAATGTTTAAAAAGTTCACCCGGATGCCGCTGACCCGGGCGAGCTCCTCGTTATAGGTGATCAGAAAAAGCTCCTTGAGAAAAAAAAGGATAATGGCGATCACGACGGCAGAGGTGATCAGGGTGAGGATGATCTCGTCGTGAGTGATCGCAAGTATATTGCCGAAGAGATACCCGAACAGGTCGATGTTGTACGACTGCGAAAGGCTGACGAGAGCGATTCCGATTGCCATCGAAATCGAATAGAATATCCCGATCGAAACGTCTTCCGATATCCGCCCCCTCTTTGCCGTGGTCTCGATCCCGATGGCCACAATGACCGCGTAGACCACCGCTGCCAGGAGCGGGTTGAAGCCTGCATAAAACCCTATCGCGACACCGCCGAACGCAGCGTGCGAGATGCCCGCACCGACGAAGGACATCTTCCGGAGGACGACGAAGGTGGAGATGAGCCCTGTCAGCAGGCTCACGAGTACGCCCGCCATGAGGGCCTTCTGCATAAAGGGGGAGGCGAGCGCTTCGGGCATCACTTCCTCAGCCTCTCGCATTTATCGCAGACATCGGTATGCATCAGCACGTCGACGTTCTTGCCGTAGAGGGAGGTCAGCACCTTTTCGTTCAGGGCGCCGAGGGGATTGCCGTGGTAATAGAGATTGATGTTCAGGCAGGCGATCTCGTCGACGTATGTGGTGACGGTCCCGATGTCGTGGGAGACCATGAGGATCGTCAAATTCATTTTTTTCTGCAGTCCCTTCAGCAGGTGATAAAAGTCTTCCTGCCCCACCACGTCGATGCCGGTGCTCGGCTCGTCGAGTATCAGTATTTTCGGGTCTCCGGCGAGCGCCCTCGCAATCGAGATCCTCTGCTGCTGCCCCCCCGATAGCTGACTGTACTGGGAGTCTTTCAGCTCCTCGACCCCCATTATCGAAAGGGTTTGGACCGCCTTCTCCCTGTCTTTTTTCCCGGGCCAGCGCAGGGCCCCGGTCGAACGGTACCTCCCCATAAGGACGATGTCGAGCGCTGTTGCCGGGAAATTGGGGTCGATGTTCTGCTGCTGCGGCAGGTATCCGAAGGCTCCGTCTCCCGTGAGAAGCGACTCGGGGCTCCGCCCGAAGACGCTTATGGTCCCTGTGGTGGGCCTGAGAAGGCCCAGGACAGTCCTGACCAGAGTTGTCTTGCCGCCGCCGTTCGGACCGACGATCCCCAGAAAGATGCCCTCATCGAGTGAAAAGTGTATGTTCTTGAGGACTTCTTTTCCTTTGATGACGACCGAGAGGTCTTCCATCTCGACCGCACGGCTCATCCCATCGCCTTTTTCATGAGCGCCAGATTATACCTCATCATATCGATATAGCTCGCCCTTTCTTTTTGACCGCCTATAGGATCGAGCATGAGCACCCTGCCGCCCGCCTCCCGCGCGATCGCCTCGGCCATCCTTGGGCTGAATTGAGTTTCGGCGAAGACTACTCTTATTTTCAAGCGGCGGAGTTCTCTTAGTATACGGTCGATATGCCTCGCCGTCGGTTCCTTACCCGGACCCTCCTCGATCACGCCGGCAACGGTCAGGCCGTATCTTCTCGAAAAATAATTCCATGCCGGATGAAACGTGACGTATTCCCTGGTTCTGAACGTCTTCACCGTCCCAGCGATCTGTTTGTCCAGCGCGGTGAGGCCGGCGATATAGGAAGATGCCCTCTGCGCAAAGTATGAAGAATCAGCAGGGTCTGCCTTCGCATATGCCTCTTCGATCTTCTTGACCATGCCGATCGCGATCAGCGGGTCGAGCCAGTAGTGAGGGTCTGTGTTTCCCGCTCCGTGCTTCTCGTGATCATTCGCGTGTATCAGGGCCACGCCCCTCGAACAGTCGACGGCCACGACGCCTTTCGCTGCTGCCGCAACCAGCTTGTCGGCCCAGAATTCAAGACCTGCCCCGATTTTGATGAATATCTTCGCCTGCGATATTTCCTGCATTGTCCTCGGCGTCGGTTCATAAGTATGCGGGCTGGCGCCCGGAGGCAGAAGGAGAATGACGTCTACCTTGTCGCCTCCGACCTGCCTCGCAAAATCCGCAAGCGGTGCGATGCTGGCGACGACCTTCAGCTTGTTATCCGAGGCGGAGGATGTATGTGACAAAAATAAAGAGAAGAACAGGCCAAGGAAAAAGATCTTATTCCGTGACAGCTTCATATGGCGTACAATGAGCGCAGTACGAAAAGACATAACGAGTCAAAAGCATGATAGAGTTTATAGCAAAGTTGCGGCGATTTGCAAACGAACCGGCTGGCGCCACCCTATTTTGGGGTACAATAGAAGATGCCGAATTCGGGAAGATTTTCTTCGTTGTCGTACAGGGATTTCAGGCTCTTTTGGTTCGGGCAGATCATCTCTCTTTCGGGCACCTGGATGCAGTCGGTCGCCCAGGGGTGGCTGGTTTACAGCCTGACGAAATCCCCGCTCTATCTCGGGATCGTGGCAGCAGCAGCTGCGCTCCCGATCCTCCTTTTTACGCTTCTCGGAGGCGTGATCGCCGACAGGTTCCCTAAGCGCAACCTGCTTCTTCTTACCCAGGGGCTTTCGATAATCCCCGCGCTCCTGCTGGGGATCCTCACGAGTATGGGTGTCATTAAGGTATGGGAGGTCGCGCTTTTCGCGGCGCTTCTCGGGACGATTAACGCCGTGGATGTGCCGACAAGACAATCATTCCTGATCGAGATGGTAGGCAGGGGGGACGTGGTCAATGCTATCGCGCTCAATTCAGCGGCGTTCAACGGCGCCAGGATCATAGGCCCGATGATCGCAGGATTATCGATAGAGTATTTTGGGCTGCCGGCCTGTTTTTTCATTAACGCCGCCAGCTTTCTCGCCGTGATCTTTGCGCTTTCCCGGATGGACGCCCGCGGCGATATCCTTGTCAAATCCGAAGGCGTAGTGAGCGATTTCATGAAGGGAATAAAATTCATCATGGGAGAAAAGGAGATCAAGCGTGCGATGGTGCTGATCGCTGTCTTCAGTCTTGTCGGGCTTCCTTATATCACCCTGCTCCCGGTCTTTGCGGCGGAGGTCTTTCACCGCGGGGCCCAGGGGCTCGGCTTTCTGGTGGGCGCCTCCGGAATAGGCGCCCTGACGGCTGCGCTCGGCATCGCCCTTATGGGAAATATCGAGCATAAAACGAGGTTCATGTCGATCGCGGGCCTCTGTTTTTCCTGTGCCCTGCTTGCGTTTTCCCTCTCGAAGGTATTCTGGATCTCGCTCGTCATCATCATGATCGGGGGCTGGGGCATGGTAAGCTATCTGGCGGCTGCGAACAGTTTCATCCAGGTGTCGGTGCCTGACGAGTTGAGGGGGAGGGTGATGAGCGTCTATTCCTTCGTCTTCCTCGGCCTCGTGCCGGTCGGCAATTCGATCATGGGAGTGTCCGCGGATGCGATCGGCACGACGAACGCGGTGGCCGCGGGCGGCGCAATCTGCATCCTCGTCTCTGCCGCCTTTGCAAGAGGGTATTTGTGGAGAATTAAGTAATTATCAGAAAATCCTTCCTATCCTCCCTTTGCCAAAGGGGGGCGAGGGGAGATTTTTGGGGGAATTAGCCTCAATTAGGACGCCTGTCAACATTACTTATGGGTATAATATAAATCTATGAGGATACTTTCGATAGAGACTTCGACGATGCTGGGCGGGGTCGCGATTGTCGACGAACAGACTGGTCTGGTTGCCGAAACGAGGCTCAACGTGAAGACGACGCATTCCGAGAGGCTTATGACGGTGATCGATCATGTGTTGGAACAGTCTGAGATGGGTCTGGACAACATAGACGCCTTCGCGGTGGCGATAGGCCCGGGTTCGTTCACCGGGCTGAGGATAGGCTTGAGCACAGCGAAAGGGCTCTCCTACGCCACGGGAAAACCGATTGTGGCGGTGCCGACACTCGAGGCCTTCGCGCATAACTTCTCATATTGTTCGTACCCGGTCTGCCTCATGCTCGACGCCAGAAAAGGAGAAGTATATGCGGCCGTCTTCAAATGGGAGGGGGGGGCGTTCCGGAGGGTGGTCGAAGACATCTCGATCAAGACGGAGGACCTGCTCAAGAAGTTTGACCAGGTCGTCTTGTTTGCGGGCGAAGGGGCAGCGCTTTATAAGTCTGTGATCACGGAGGTCATGAAAGAGCGCGCGGTATTTGCATCTCCGGAAAAAATGGTGCCTTCCCCTGCAAATGTCGCGGTCCTGGGCCTTTCGAAGGCCGCAAGAGGGGAGTATGCGGACGCGCTGGCCTCAGTACCGCGTTATATCCGGAAGTCGGAGGCAGAAGTCAAATGGTCGGAGAGGGTCTGACGGATATCGTCATTGGCGGCCTGGAAACGGGAGATCTGCCCGCGGTGCTGGAGATAGAGCTCGCGTCTTTCACCACACCTTGGTCCGAGACATCGTTCTTCAACGAACTGAAAAACCCCAGGGCGATCAGCCGGGCTGCGAGAAAAGACGGCAGAGTCGCGGGCTACATCTTCGCGAGCCGGATTTTGGATGAGGGGCATATCCTCGACCTTGCGGTGCACCCTGACTTCAGGAGACAAGGTATCGCGTCGGCACTTGTAGCTCATGTGATTGAACATCTCAGGGAGGAAGGCATCAGATTTATCTTCCTGGAGGTGAGAGAATCGAATGTCCCTGCAATAAAGATGTATGGAAAGTTCGGATTCGAAGAGATCGGGATAAGGAAGAACTACTACGTCTCTCCCGACGAGGACGCGGTGGTCATGGTGCTGAAGTTCGGGGAGTGAAGGGCTTCAGCCTTCCGGAACGTCTCTGATATAATAGTCCATGCTTTGCGGGGATAAAGTGGATTAATGGCCACGCCGGACGAAATCCTTCAATTAATCGAGCGGTTTGAGCGAAACCGCGAGGCGTATCTGTCAGGGCAATACAATGAGACACAACTGCGCCGTGAGTTTCTCGACCCGATGTTCATCAGCCTGGGTTGGGACGTAAACAACACACGCCGACGTATATTGTGGATTACATCGTGAAGAATACGGTGGGGAAATTGCTTAACCCCGATGGTTACGATGCCCCCGTCATTACCGCGAAGGCGGGAATCCAGTCGGAAACACTGGATCCCCATTTGCACGAGGATGACAAACCAATAAAGACGATGACTCCCAAAGACGTCTCCAAAATCCGTATCCTCGCGGCTCTGGCTCGTTTCTTTTGGGCGCCTATCAGTTTCTGCTCGACTGGCACCGCGACTGGTATGATGCACAAATGGGCAACAGGGAAGAACCTTCCGTGTATCAAGCACAGGGCGGAGACTGGCATCTTACCACGGCAGAGAAGAAACGCATTCTCTTAAATAACATTTACGGCGTGGATATCGATTCTCAGGCGGTTGAAGTGACGAAGCTGTCGCTTTTGCTTAAGGTCTTGGAAGGAGAAAACAATCAGACTCTCGAACGGCAGCTCAGGTTTTTCCATGAACGGGCCCTGCCGGACCTCGGCGACAACATAAAATGCGGGAATTCGCTGATCGGGCCTGATTTTGATATGCAATGGAGGGGAAAATGCTGGATGAAGAGTTATTCAACGTGCTAAAAGAAGTCGAGGCTTCTGTTAAGGGAGGTCTCTGTGTCTTGAATCCTGAGGGGCCAAAGCGAAGAAGGCAGAAAAATATTCGATCACCTTGTCCTAAGAGTTCATAAGCTTAGAGAGCTTGGCTATGTTGAATTTACTGAAAAACAAGTTATAAAGAATCATAGGATAAGCTCATATCGTTACGAAACGATGGTGTGCAGTATCAAATATGATGGAATGAAAGCTCTTGCATACGGCTCTTTTGACAACTATATGAAATCTGAATCAAAACTTGGCTCAACGCCTGATGTTTACATTGACCAACGCCTGATATTTCAAGGCAATGCTAACCATTCAAATATTGCAGCCCATTAAAGCCATGTAACCCAAAGGCAGGAAAATGCCGACCTTGCTCAGCTATTCAATGAAATCATTGACACTTTGAAGGCCGACACATTTCTCATAATGACCGGCAAGAAAAACTTGACGATGTCGAGTCGCTTCATAAGGAAGTTATGCGGGAAAAACCAAGACGAGAGATAATTCAAACACTCTATAGCAACTTAGCTAACACGGCTTCTCTTGCAGGCCTCATGATGCAAATTCCACCATTTATCAAAGGCTTGCTATCATAGCAGTTTTTCACCCCCGATGCTGAATTCAATAATAGAACGTCTGGTAAGGAGATATCAGCTGAGGGGATTTGACGCGATCCATCTTTCTTCGGCTTTGATGATCAAGGAGTCGGCCAGTTTGCCTCTGCAATTTGCCTGTTTCGACCGGACGCTGAATGAGGCGGCCTTGGAGGAGGGCCTAACCGTAGGCCTGGAAAAATGATGTCGTCGCGGTCAGCTCCTCTGTTCCGCGATCGCCTTGACCACTGCAAGCGCGGTCTTTCGCATTTTGCCGCCCCTGATGTTTCTAAAGAGCCGCAGCAGCGTATCCTCCTCGCCGCTTAGTTTTCCGTAAAATGCGGGTTGTTCGGAAACCACCAGATTCTCGCCTTGCAGAAACGCGCCCACCGGCACTTCAAGGGCCTCCGCCATCTGATGAAGCCTGGTGAGCGTTAGCTCGCTCGTTCCTTTTTCGTACTTCTGTACCTGCTGGTAGGAGATACCGAGTTTCTCTGCAAGCTGCATCTGGGACATCCCGGACGACAACCGCGCGGCCTTGATTACTTGTCCTGTATATTGTTTCAGTTTAGGCGCTCTCATTACCGGAATCTCGCTGACTTTCATTTTTGCTTGGAGGTGGGCCAAAAGTCTATCAAGCCAAAGTGGTAACTGTTGACAAATACCACTTAAAGTAGTACTATTTTACATGAGGGGGACGGGGAAAATCCTTGTTGTTGACGACGAAGCCTTCTTGAGAGACCTTCTGATGGACTTATGCGTGATGAAGGGTTTTTACGTCGACAGCGCAAAAGACGGAGCTGAAGGGTTGAAATACGTAGAAGACGTGCGATATGACCTGGTGATTGTCGATTATAAGATGCCGGTGATGAACGGGATGGAATTCGTGAGGAGGGTAAGGGAAAAGGGCCATCCTTTGCCGATTATCGGGGTAAGTGCTCTGGAAGTCGGCGAAGAGTTTATGAATGCCGGCGCAACCTCCTTTTTGCAGAAGCCCTTCCATTTAGAGGAGATCGAGGAAAAAATTTGGGAAATCATCGGCTTCGGCGGATTCGAAGATTAGTGTTTCCCGGAAAGAGAAAAAGCTCGCCATCAGACCCAGACGCCTTCTATCGTGCCCCCGCATTTCGGGCATTTGCCGTTTCTCAGGCGGTTTTCGATGATCCGGTAGCCGAACCTCTTTATCACGATTTCTTTACAGCCCGGACATGAGGTGTCCTCTCCGCCTGCGCCGGGGACATTCCCTTCATAGACGTATTTAAGCCCTGATTTGTAGCCGATGTCTCTGGCATGTCTCAGTTTTTCGACTGGGGTCCTCGGCTTATCGAGGAGTTTATACGTCGGATAAAACTGGCTGACGTGCCAGGGTATGGACGAGTCGACGGAACAGATGAATTCTGCGATCCCGGTGAGGTCCTTTTCAGAGTCGTTGAGATCGGGGATTATCAGCGTGGTCACTTCCACCCATACGCCCAGTTCCTTCATGAGCCTGATCGTGTTCTTCACCGGTTCAAGCCGCGCACCGCATATCTCCCGATAAAATTTATCGCTTCCCTTCAGGTCTATGTTATTGGCGCTGAGATAAGGGGCGATAACCCGTGTTGCTTCGGCCCCTGTATATCCGTTGCTGACAAAGACGTTCTTGATGCCCTTTTCAGAGGCGATGCGGGCGCAGTCGTGGGCGAATTCGAAGAAGATGGTCGGTTCCGTATAGGTATATGATACACTTGCGCATCGGTTGTCCGCTGCAGCGCTGACGATGTCTTCCGGCTGCATGTCCCGGCCCGGTATCGGGAATTTTCGCTCACGAGGGAACTGCGATATCTCGTAGTTTTGGCAGTGTTTGCAGCGAAAATTGCATCCGACGGTCGCGATCGAGAGCGAAGTCGACCCCGGGAGGAAATGAAAAAGAGGTTTTTTTTCGATCGGGTCGATGTTCACGGAGACGACCTTTCCGTATACCAGGCTGTAAAGCGTCCCGTCGCGGTTTTCACGGACGGCGCAGATCCCGCGCTGCCCGTTATGGATAAGACAGTTATGGGCGCAAAGATGACACCGGACATCGCTGCCCTGCAGCCTTTCGTATTGCATCGCCTCTTTCACTAAGTCCAGTATAACAGATGCGCAAGCAGTGTAAACGTCATCGTTTTGCAACTGCAAGGGGAACTTGTTGACTTGAGGCGGTCCGATCCTTAAAATAGTTATTAATAGTTGAAACTGTATAGGAGGTAACATATGCCTATTTACGAATATATCTGCAAGTCATGCGGGGAAAGATTTTCCCTGCTTCAGAAGGTGAGCGCAACGGAGAAGGACACGACCTGTCCCAAATGCGCTTCAGGAGAGGTGAAGAAAGTGATGTCTTCTTTCTGCTGTTCGGGGTCGGATGCGGGCCTTTTGTCCTCATCGTCTTCGCACGGGTTCAGCGGGGGCGGCTGAGGCGTCTCTTCGTGCTGAACCGTGTGTTCAGCGGCGCCAAATAATACGAAAAGCCTTGACTTTTTCGGCACATAACAATAAAATTCTTCAAATAGCTTGAAGAGGTGAAGGATGGCCCAGCGGCTCTTGCTTGCAGACGACAGCATCACGATTCAAAAGGTTGTGGAACTTGTTCTCGCCGAGGAAGATTTCGAGATCAAGGCTGTAAGTAACGGCGAAGAGGCCCTGAATGCAATCGAGTCCTTCAATCCTGACATCGTACTTGCCGACATCGAAATGCCTAAGATGAACGGCTACCAGCTCTGCGAAAAGATCAAGCAGGACCCGAAGAGGGCCTCCGTGCCTGTGATCCTTCTTGCCGGCGCCTTTGAGCCTATCGATGAGGAGCTTGCGCGGCAGGTCGGCGCGGATGATTCCGTGATCAAGCCGTTCGAATCACAGGAGTTGATCAGCAAGATCAATGCGGCCCTTACTATGGCTACCGCCGGAGAGGGTGAGGCGGCCTTTGCTGGGGCT
>JAJYLU010000045.1 GCA_021787505.1 Nitrospirota bacterium
AAGGGATATAGCACGCGGCCTGTTGATCCGGATGCGCATTCACCCGAAATTTCAATTTTCAGCCTATCTTTCCGGTGCTACAATCTATACATGCCTGAACCACTTATCGGCTGCAGCGGGTTTAATTACCGGGACTGGAAGGGTAATTTTTATCCTGGCGATCTCCCGCAAAAAAAATGGCTTGAATATTACTGCACGGTTTTCAAAACTGTCGAACTGAATGTTACATTCTACAGACTCCCCCTCGTGAAGACATTCGAAAAATGGTACGCTGAAACGCCCCCGGACTTCACTTTTTCCTTAAAAGGCAGCCGTTTCATTACCCACATAAAAAGGCTATTAGACCCTGAAGAGCCTTTGGACTTGTTCTTTGAGAGGTCGTTGCATCTGAAGGAAAAGCTGAAGGTTGTGTTATGGCAGTTTTCCCCCTCTTTTAAGATCGACCTTGAACGGTTGAGCAGATTTGTAAAATTACTTGGAGGGTATCCCGTACGCGATACGCTCGAGTTCAGACACGACAGTTGGATGACGGAAGAGACCGTGTATCTCTGCAAAAACAGCAAGGTGGGCCTCTGCATGGCTGACTGGCCTGAATTTCTTGATGACCTTCCGGTCACGTCCGACTTTGTCTACATAAGAAGACACGGCGAAGGCGGGAGCTACGCCACGAGTTATTCAAAAAAGACCCTGGAAAGAGACGCAAGGCGCCTGAAGAATTACGTGAAGAACGGAAAGGATGCGTTCATATATTTCAATAATGATTTCCATGGATACGCACCAAAGAATGCGCAGGAACTGATCGAGATGCTTAAATGAGCGGTCGAAAAGAACGGGCCACTTCTTTCTCTTTGGTGGAGCAGCCGCATGCAGGTTGATGAGCTGATCGACTCATTTTTTAGAAAGTAAGATTCCCCCCGGCTTTTCTCGCACCACTTCGTGTGCGGCTTTGTCCTCTCGCAGTCTCAAGAAAACCGGCTGCCTCATGATGCCCTCTTCGGTCCAGCCATGGAAGGCAACCTCGCAGACCAGCTCCGGCTTCAGCCAGGTGATCCCGCTTCCGTCCCGCCATGCGGGACTGCGGGACTCCACTTTAAAGGGGCATTCTTTTTGGACCAGGGGCCCCATTTTGTCGCGGATCTCCTTCAACTTTTTCATCGAGAATCCGCCTCCCGAATGACCGATGTAAACCAGTTCGCTCCCTTCGAATGCGCCTAACACAAGGCTGCCGAAATATTTTCTTCCCCCTCTCGGTTCCGTAAATCCCACGATCACGCCCTCCTGCGTGAGCTTCGTCTTCACCTTCAGCCACTGTCTGCTCCTCCTGCCCATCCTGTAGATGCTTTGCGAATGCTTTGCGATGACCCCCTCGAGTCCCTTTCCATTGACTACGCTGAAAAACAGGGCGCCCTCTTTCGATACGTGATCGCTGAATTTTATTTTCGCAGAAGAGGGGAGAATTTTTTTCAGGAGTTCTTTTCTCCTGATCAGGGGCAGGTTCGTCAGATCATGCCCCTGAAAGTAGAGGAGATCAAAGACGTAGTAGACCAAATGACCGCCGCCGGATTTTTGGTAATTCTGCAGCATCTGGAAATCAGGACGCCCCTGATCATCTACCACAACAATTTCGCCGTCGAAGACAGCCTCGAATCTGAATTTCCGAAGCGCCTCCGCAATTGGGAAAAACTTTTGATTGAGTGAGATTTGGTTGCGCGAATAAAGAGAAACATTTCCATCCCGGATTTCTGCAACGGCCCGGTACCCGTCCCACTTCACCTCAAAGATCCAGTCCTTATGATCAAACGGTTCTTTGACCAATGTGGCGAGCATCGGTTTTATGCCGTGGGGCATCGGTTTTACCGGCGCATCCGTCAGGTCTTCACTCTCCATCGCCTCCCGAAGACGGATCCGGTTTATCTTTTGTCCGGAAGATTTCACCGGGTTTGCCTTTGAAACATCCTCCAGGGTCTTGCCGGACAAGACGGAGCGGTTCTCTCTGAGAATGTCCCCTTTTTCTGCATATCGGTCTTTTTTCTTCAAAAGGAGCCACGACTTTTCGCCCATCCCCGTTTTTACCAGCGCGAATTCACCCTGAAGCTTTTCCCCTTCTAGTACAAACTTCAGGTCCCCTTTTTTCAGTCCGTCCAGAAGAAGTTTCTCGCTTTCTTTCCTGTCTCGCGTGGAAGGGTGATGATAAAAGCCTCTGTCCCAGATGATGACGCTTCCTGCGCCGTAATTGCCCTCGGGTATAACGCCCTCAAAATCCTTATAATCGAACGGATGGTCTTCGACCATCACGGCCAACCTTTTAAATAAAGGGTCCTGCGAGGGGCCCTTCGGCACAGCCCAGCTCTTAAGCACCCCTTCCATCTCCAGCCTCAGATCATAATGAAGGGCTCGGGCCGCGTGCTTATGCACGACAAAAATAAGATGGTCCCCTTTTCGGCGCGCGCCTGGCTCCGGTTCGGGCGTTTTCCCGAATTTCCGTTTGGATTTATATTCCTTTAATTTCATGGACAACTTGTAGGGGCGGCCCTATGTGGCCGCACGAAAAAGGGCACCCACATGGGGTTGCCCCTACACGGTCAATCTTCCCTCATAAATGCGGAAGCTTCTGCTTTTTCACGAGCACCTCGCGAAAAAGGTCGCCTTGTTTTTCGGCCCTGCGAACAGCTTCGGACTGAATGACCAGCAACTTTTCAGGGTTGCCCTGTCCGGCCAGACCCTCCAGTTCCTTCCATCCAAGCGGAAACGAGACGACCGGTTTTTCCCGGGCCCGCAGGGAATACACGCAGATCATCGTCTTTGAAGAGTCGTTTTGGGACCAGTTGATGAAAACCCTTGCCTTCCGGTATTCCTTAGCCATCTTTGCAGTCACCAGATCCGGATAATTTTTCTGCATGATGCTCGCCACGGTCTTTGAAAATTTCTTGGTGTCCTCAAAGGTCGTCTCTTTGCGGTTCAGCGGAACATACACATGGAGTCCTTTTTTGCCCGAGGTTTTTATGTAGCTTGCAAGCCCCAGCCCCGAGAGCAGTTCCAGAAGTATCAGGGCAACCTTGGCACAATCCAGAATGTTTGCACGATCGCCCGGGTCCAGATCGAAGACCATTGAATCCGGCGTCTCCGGAGAGCCGACCCTGGCCAAAGGCACATGAAGTTCGACGGATGCAAGGTTTTCCACCCACATCAGCGTTTCCAGATCGTTCACCAGGCAAACAGTCATCCTCTCCTCAGAATGCCGATGGACATCCGCCGTTTTCAGCCAAACCGGACGGTAGGAGGGACAACGCTTCTCAAAGAAGAAATCCTTTTCTACTCCTTCAGGGTAACGTTTCAGGGTCAATGCACGGTCTTTCAGATGCGGCAAAATGAACTTTGCAATCCGCCTGTAGTATTCCAGGATGTGGGCCTTCGTGAAACCATAGGAAGGATAGAGGTCCTTTTCGAGGTTCGATAAAGAAAGCCTTCTCCCGGCGACCTCGACGACTTTTCGGCTCACCGGCTCTTCTTCACCTTACGCATGCTCTCCTCCAGCGCGGCGATCAGATCTGCAGGGCCTTCCGCCGCCTCTTCCTCTATTTCAGGGGCCTGCACCGGCGCTTTTTCCTTCACCTTCTTCTTCAGAAGAGCCACGATCTTTTTTCTGCGGCCGTCCGCATATTTTTCCGGGTTAAAGTCCGCCATCATTTTCTTAATGTTTCTTTGCATACGGCTCTTATCTTCGTCTTCGATCCCTTCTTCTTTCGGTGAGATGTCTTCATCGGAGAGTATTTCATTGCGGTAATGGAGTGTGATCAGGCTGAGCACTCCCTCCGTGCTTTTGACCGCCACGAGATACTCTCGCTCGCCCAGCACAAATTTTGCGAGCCCGGCCTTATTTGTCCGGCGCATCGCCTCAACAAGCAGTCGGTACGCTTTTTCGCCGCCCTTCGAAGGGACAAGATAATACGGGTGATCGTAATAGATCGAATCCACTTCCTTCAGATCGATAAACTCGACGATCTCTATCGTGCGGCTCCGCTCGGGCGACACAGACTCCAGTTCCTCGTCCGTTATCAATATGTATTTGTCGGGCCCGATTTCGTATCCCCTGATAATCTCCTCCGGTGGGATCTCCTTATCCTCTTCCGGACAGAACATTCTTCTCTGAAGGGGAGAGTAATCCTTGCTGTGCAGCAGGCGAAAAGAGACACGGCCGGGCTCGACCGCCTTCACCAACTGTACGGGAATCGCCACCAGACTGAAACTGATTGTCCCGCTCCATATCCCTTGCACCGCCATTTATTCCCCCTGTTTGACTCGGAATAGTTCTTCATAACGCCCCCTATCCCCCTCTTATCTCAAGTGGGGGGACTCTAAAGCTTCCCCTCTTAGGTTAAGAGGGGAATGAGGGGAGTTACTTAATTCATTCTGTTTGTTTCCGTTAATCATCATCAGGCAACCTTCTTCAGGCTCGCCTCAAGGGCCTGAAGCAGCTTATCCGGCGCTGTGGGTTTCAGACGCCTCGGCCGCAGGACAGCGACCTTTTCTCCGCGGGCCTTTTTGTCGATCAGGTCCCGCAGCTTTTTCTCATGTTCGTTTTCGAATTTCTGCGGCTGAAAAGGACCGGTCCACTGATTGATCAAATCGCTCCCGATCTTCAGTTCTTTTTCAGACAAAGAAATTTTCTCCAGTTCCAGAGATTTTACCGGAACCACTTCGTCGGCATACCGCAGAGTATTCAGACGAAGGATCTTTCCGCCTGACTGCAGGGCCCCGAGATAGGACCGCTTTCTCATGGTCCAGGTGCAGATACCTTCTGCCTCCATCTCCTTCAAGGCCACAGCGAGCGCGTTATATTCCTTTGAATGGCTATCCGGCTCCAGGTAGTAGGCGCGATCTAGGAAGAGGGGATCGATTTGTCCGGTCCTGACGAATTCATGGACTTCGATATTCCGGCTGCTTTCAGGAGCAGTCTGTTCGAGCTCCTCCGGATCGACGATGATATATTTCCCTTCCTCCACTTCAAAGCCTTTGGCCTGCGCTTCCGCCGGCACCGGTTTTTTTTCGTATGCACAGATCATCTGCTGGCGCAATTTCACGCGATCACGCCTGTGAAGGAGGTGAAACTGTATCCGCTCTTCCCTGATTGCGGGATGCAGCTTCACGGGCAGATTCGTATCCCCAAAACGGATATATCCCTTCCAGATCGTTCCTCCCGCCATAAGAGAAGTATCGCACAAAAAATATCTTCGTCAAGCTTTCCCGTTTCTTCTGTACCCTTACCGCGCGGCCAATCCCTTTTTCTTTCTGTACCATGCGATAATTTTTTTTGCGGCTATCGGGAAGACCCCAAGAATCGCAAACGAGCCGAGCAACTGAGGGGAGACGATCCCCTTGAGGGAGTCGATCTTCGCAAGCTCTTTGCCTGCATTCACATACACGACCGTTCCGGCGAGCATTCCGATTTGCGAAACCCAGTAAAAAGTGACAAGTCTCATCCTTGTGACACCTATAGCAAGGTTGATGAGCCAGAACGGAAAAATCGGGATTAAGCGGAGAGTAAACAGGTAAAAGGCCCCTTCCCTTTCCACCCCCTCGTTAACCCTTGCGATGCGCTCTCCGAACTTATCCTGGACCCAGTCGCGCAGAAGGAAACGGGAGACAGCGCAGGCGAGCGTTGCGCCGATCGTGCTCGCAAACGATACAACGATCGTCCCTGTCACAAGGCCGAAGAGGGCGCCGCCCGCAAGAGTCATGACCACGGCACCGGGCAGCGAAAGGGAGGTCACGATTACATAGATTGCCATGTACCCGGCAATGACCTGGGGGCCGTGAGCTGCGTAAAGCAACGCAAACCTCTGTTGCGACGCCTTGATATAGGAAAGCGTAAGATATTGCCCGAGATGAAAGAACTGAAAGGCCGCAAAGGAGATAACGATGACGACAAGGATTGTAAATTTTTTGATGGTTTCTTTATTCACGTCACTTCCCTACTCAGCCTTTAGGGTTTCCTCTTCGTTTAGTCGCGGCGGTCGGAGCCGCATTCCATGGATCATCCGGCCACGGGTGCTTAGGATAGCGGCCCTTTAGTTCCTTCTTCACCTGCGGATATCCGCTGTTCCAGAAACCCTTAAGGTCCTGCGTGATCTGGACCGGCCTGCGTGCCGGGGAAAGAAGATGGAGGAGCACCTTCACCCGCCCCGCTGCAACAGCAGGGGTGTCTGCGAGCCCGAACATCTCCTGGAGCTTGACTGCGAGGACAGGTATATCGCCCGAGGAGTAATCGAGCGGTATGCGGCGGCCGCTAGGCACGAGCACTGATGAAGGGGCGCGCTCATCGAGCAGGTTTCTTTGTTCCCAGGAAAGCCGGGATCTGAGCACAGGCAGGAGATCCAGGTTTTTTATTTCACGGACAGTCCGGACACCGGCAAGCCAGGGTCCCAGCCATTCAGCCGGTCTCGGGAGAAGGGACTCTTCGGAAAGATCGGGCCAGTTCTCTTCAGGAAAAATCCGCTGCATCAGCCGCACCCTGCCCTGAAACTGAAGGACATCCTTACCGAAGGTCAGTATCCCCTGGGTCGTCCTGATCGCCTCGCAGACGAGCGGCACTGTATCTTCGTCGTCTGGACTGAAGGGTTTCGAGGACAGGACTACCGCCCCTATCCTTTCTTCCCTGGCGGCGACGATCCCCCCTATCCGCTTGTCCCACTCCACTTTTTTCGTTGTCTCTATCCGGCCGGCGAGTTCACTGCGGATGCTATCTTCAGAAACCGAAGCAGCGAGGTGCACGGTCCCCTCGGCCGTTATGCCCGCGTCAACGTTGAGGGCTACAATGTAAGCGCTCCTGCCCGCAGCACTCGCAGGAGACATCCTGACCCCTCTTCCCGTGGAAAGGACGAAACGGCCTCCGCCGTCCTCACGGAGACGGGCGATCCTGTCGGGAAAACTGCAGAGCAGAAGGCGCGATATCATGGCAGGCCCGTAAGGTTTTTCGTGGCGTGAACTGCCTTTTTCGTGCATCAGCCGCAGGAGCTGGTCGGACGTCCTGCCCACCGCCCGTATTGCCCAGGCATCTGCGGAGCCGGGCAGTGCTTTCCCGTCCCTCCATTCATGAAGTATGTCCAGTCTGTGACTGATATCAGGTTCGGGCCCCTCGCCCATTCCGCGGGAGCGGCTTCTCAGGATTATGTCTCGCTCGGAGAGGAGCGCTGCAAGGTCCGCACCCAGACGGGCTACTCCCAACTCCTTTGCCCTGCAGATCAGCCGCGCAAGACGAGGGTGAATAGGCAACCCCGACATCGTTCTGCCTGCAGATGTTGCCGAACCCGACGAATCAAGAGCGCCGAGTTCCGTGAGCAGTTGCCGGCCCGTCTCCCATGAGGCTGACGGCGGAGGATCAAGCCATGACAATGCTGATGGGTCTTTCACTCCCCAGACCGCCAGATCGAGCACCAGAGGTGAGAGGTCCGAGACGAGTATACCGGGAGGAGAAAAAGGGACCAGCGACTGAAAGACATGCCTGCCGTACAAGCGGTAGCAGACACCCGGGCCGAGGCGGCCGGCCCTGCCCTTTCTCTGTTCGGCCGATGCCTTTGATACCGGGACGGTAATCAGTCTGTTCATGCCGGTCGAAGGATCATACTGAAGTCTGCGGGTGAGGCCGCAGTCGATCACAACGCGGACGCCTTCGATAGTAAGGCTGGTCTCGGCGATATTCGTGGCAAGCACGATCTTTCTCTTTTCGGAGGGGAGGATGGCGCGCTCCTGCTCCTCAAACGGGAGATCGCCGTAAAGGGGGTATATGCCAGCCCCCTCCCGTTCCGCAAGAGGGCCTAGCGCATCGGCGCAGGCCCTGATTTCACCGGAGCCGGGAAGAAAGACAAGGACATCCCCTGATGTCTCTCTCATCGCAGTACTTACTGCATCGGCGATCCTCTCCCCGAGAGGCACTTGCTTCTCCGGACGGTAGTGCTCCATTACCGGAAATGACTTGCCTTCGGATGAGATCACCGGCGCTCCGCCGAGCAGAGAAGCGATCGGACCGCAGTCGAGTGTTGCGGACATGACGAGGAGTTTAAGATCGTCCCTAAGGCCCCGCCCCAGATCAAGACAGAGGGCGAGCGCAAGGTCGGCATGAAGACTCCGCTCATGGAATTCGTCGAAGATGACCATCGCCACGCCCTCGAGCCCCGGGTCTGCCTGGATACGACGGGTGAGGATGCCCTCGGTAACGACCTCGATCCGGGTCGATTTCGAAACGCGGCTCTCGAACCTGATCGAGTAGCCGACAGTCTCGCCGGCCTGCTCCCCGAGGGTACGCGCCATCCACCGGGCAGCGGAGACAGCCGCGATCCTTCGCGGCTCGAGCATGATGATGCGCCCTTTTTCAGGCGGTATCAGATCCAGCAGAGCGAGCGGGACCCGCGTCGTCTTTCCGGCGCCGGGCGGCGCACTCAGCACGACGGAACGGTTTCCGGCTATCGCATTTGTCAGTTCAGGAAGAACAAGATCGATCGGAAGGGAACTCACCGGATCAGACGTTCATCGCCTCGGGCGCCGCGTTGCAGAATGCCCGCATCCCCTGCGGCATTCGATCTTCTTCACAATCATCTCCGGCTGCATACATGGTCATTATGATATCCGCCCGGAACACGATTACGCAAACGGCGGGACAGACCGCAAGCCATACCCGAAGCCTCCCGGGGCCCCCCTTAGGTCCGGATGGGGAGGGAGTCTTATCCGGGTATAAAGGACTAATCGTCAAGAAAAAACAATAGAATACTGTTGATTAGCACGCCGATCAGCGCTATGAATATTCCGCCGACAATCGCATATGCCGCCGCCTGCCATCCGTTGAGGTGGGGTAAAATATTATGAAGGCTCGCGGCTCCCACCGCAGCAAGAACGATGCAAACAACACCTACTACTAATGAAATCGCGCTCGCTTCATTTTTCGGTCTCAACACGTCTCTCCTTTCCGCAGCATCAAACTCGTATGCGCCATTTTACCTCTGATGGAAGTCCGTTTCAAGATATCCCGCAGAAAGAGAGCGAACCCGCACAAAGGGAGAGCAGGCCGATTCGGCAGCGCTATTCTATCAGAACTGAATAGTCTTTCAGGGCCTCCACCTGCAGGATTCTCTCCCTTAATCCCCTCGAATCGAACCTGCCGTACGCCATCGAGTTGTCGTA
>JAJYLU010000046.1 GCA_021787505.1 Nitrospirota bacterium
TTTTTCGCCTTGTAGGGGTTTGGAAGGGACATATAGTAGTCGCTTTCGGCGCCGTTCAACCTCACAAGGTCATCGGGGTCTTTCCAGTCCAGAACGGAATCGGCAATCGTGTCGGCCTGCGTCCCCTCAACACCCATATTAATCAGAAGGTTCTTGAGTATTATAACAGATGTGTCATTGAGAGTGTTGAGGTTTATCTTGCCCGATTCATCGGTAATGGCGACCGTATAATGGTCGTCACCGGTTGTCACGGTGTAGGGGGCACCGTCGACTCTCCAGGTCGTGACGCCTTCGACATCGGTCTGCACGTTCGGGTTCATCCTGCGGTAAATGATCTCCATCACCGCTCTTTCTATTCCGGCCTCCGCGAGGAACTTCTTCTCGACGCCCTGTCTGAACGCAACCGCGGCAAGGGACTCCGTCCGCGACAGATATGAGAAAGAGAGGACGATCACCATCAGGACGGCCAGCACCCAGAGGACCATGATCAGTGCGATCCCCCGGCTGTCGTCCCTGAGGCCGGGAATGCGCTGGCGAGCGGAACCTATGTTTTCACTGTGTTTTGTCATTATCTGTTCAGATTCGAAAAGGGTGCCGGCGCGGCACTGTTCTGCATATTCTGCAGCTTTGAAAAGATCCCCGGTATGGATACGGGGCCATTCTGCGAATTTGTAAAGGAGGGCGGAGTTGAAGTGGCGTTTTGCGAAGACGCCGTCCTCAACGGGATGATGATCGAGAAGTCCCTCTCACCCGCAATGAGGTGGAGCTTCACCTTCTCTGGGATCGTGACGTCGTCGGTCCATGAGTCCACCCAGGTCCCCTTTTCGTCCGTCGGCCCCTTATAAAAATATTCGAAATAGATTTTGTCCATGAGATTGAAGAGCGTTGTTTCCCTCGGGTTGTCCATGCCGATCACGGTTTCGGTCGCCTTCAGCGACTGCTTCCCGTCCCTGTCGGTCTCGACCTCGTACGACACGACCGCATATCCTTTGTCACCCCCCCATAGGGAATAATTCGTGGACAACTGCATCGATTCGTGGTCACCTTTAAAGTAGCGTTTCCTCTCGCCGTTGTCGTCATAGGTGAGGCCGGACTGGGACTGGATCTGGGCCTCGACGGCATTCAGGGATGTCCTGAACCGCTCGATCGACGCGAGCTTCTTTTCGCCTCCGGCGACCGCCTGGACACTGACCTTCATCGCGCCCGCGATGATCACCACAATGATGCCGAGGATCGCAAAGGAGATCAGGAGTTCCAGAAGCGTGAAGCCCCGCTCGTTGTTGCTGAGCAGCGTGCGTCCGGATGCGGGTCCCCTTTCACGGCAGTTGCGCGTCATACTTTTTTCGGGATCAGCTTCATCGTCTTGAGGCTGATCGCACGCTCCTTGGTCCCGTCGGTCCAGTGGACCGTCAGGGTTATATCCAGGAGTTCAACCGGCAGGTTTTCGGTGCGCTTCTCTTCAGTTCCGGCGATCGAGCCGTCGATCCGATATCCGTCATCTGTTGTTTCGGACCACGTCTTTTCGTGTATCGAATCGTCGTCGAGGACCTCCCGCATCTTGGACTCCGCCGCCATTACGGCTTTGGCATAGCTGTCCGAAGCGCCGATTCCCCTCATGTTTGCGGAAAAGAGCTGCAGGATTACGACCAGGGCAATGCTGAGCAGCGCAAGGGCCACGAGGACCTCCAGCAGCGTAAACCCTTCCCGGCACTGGATCCGACCCCGAGGCCGAGACCCCCAGGTGAGCCGCATTATTGCACCACCGGACCCGCGATCGGGTCTATCGTTATGGTCGCGGTCTTCTTTTCGTTCCAGAGCACGATCGTGCCGCCTTCGATGCCGCCGGTGGGAGAGAAATCGATCCGGTAGGTGCCGCGGTCGATCTCTCCTTCGCGGGGATCGATGATCTTGATGTGTGCGCCGTCGGGAACGGCCTTCCCGCCGGTGTCGCCGATCCGGTACCGGCCGGCGTCCATGTCGATAGTGACGGTCTGCGTCTCGCCTGTGATCTGTGCGAGCGCCTTCGCATGGCGCATCATCGCGGCGATTTCACGCACCGACGCACTGAACTTGCTCGCGGGGAGGGTGTTGGCGAAAAACGCGGCGGCGAGGGACATGAGAAGCGTGATGAGAAACATCACGATGACCAACTCCAGAAGCGTAAAGCCTTTTTCTTTTTCCATGTCGATACGGCCGGCTACATCGGCAGGTTCGTGATACTGAATATCGCCATAAGCATCGAGACCACGATAAATCCGATGATCACTCCCATGGCGAGGATCATGGCAGGTTCGACGAAACTGACGAACCGCTTTATAGAGACTTTCAGGCTCTTTTCATATGTCTCCGCGACCTTCAGGAGCATGGTATCGAGTTGTCCGGTTTCCTCGCCGACCTTGATCATCGAAAGGGCAAGCGGAGGAAAAACGTCTGCAGTCGCCAGCGGCGCCGCAATGCCCTTGCCCTCTTTGGCCCCCTTGGCGACGCCGTCGATAGCCGAGGCGATCACCTGGTTGCTAATGACGTCCTTCGAGTTGTGCAGCGCCTGCAGCAGGGGAACGCCGCTTTTCAACAGGGTGCCGAGCGTACGGGTGAAACGGGCAGTCTCTATCTTCCTGATCACCTCGCCCATCATCTTTATCTTAAAGGAGTCCCATGAGTACCTTCCCGCCTCGCTCCTGGTGTAATTCCTGAAGAGGAGCCATGACCCTGCGGCGCAGGCGAGCAGGACCCACCAGTACATACTGAGCGCGTTGCTCACACTGATGATGATCTGCGTCGAAAGGGGCAGCGCAACGTGCATCTCGGAAAAGATCGTCGAGAATTTCGGGAGCACATAGACAAGTAGCACGATGATCGAAAAGCCGCCGGTAAGGAGCAGGATGACCGGGTAGATCATGGCCGAAAAGACATGGTCCTTCAATTCCTGGGAAGATTCGAGGAATTCGTTTAGCTTGTCGAGCACCACGTCGAGCACTCCTCCGGCCTCGCCCGCACGTATCATGTTTACGTAGAGCTTGGGGAATGCCTTGGGGTGTTTCGAGAGCGCGTCGGAGAAGGAGCTCCCCTCCCTGATCGACTTCAGGACCGCCTTGACAATGCTCTTCATCTCGCCGCTTTCGGAGATGTCCGAGAGGATATTGAGGCTCCTGTCGAGCGGCAGCCCGGCGCTCAGGAGCGCCGACAGTTCCGTCGTGAACGTGAGGATGTCCCCCTTCGACGATTTATGCAGGAACCTTTTGCCGATCCCCTCTCTGGGAGTCGTGATCTTCAGGGGGATTATCCCCGAATTCTTCAGCCGGTCGACCGCATCTTTTTCGTCGGCGGCTTCTATCACTCCTTCCACGATCGCACCGTCGGTCGTGGTGGCCCTGTAGGAAAAGATGCCCACTTAAACCTCCTGGGTCACCCTGAGCACTTCGCTGAGTGTGGTGACGCCCTCCCGTATCTTGTCGGCCCCGTCTTCGAGGAGCGTCCTCATGCCGTGCCGCCGTGCCGCGTCCCTGAGCTGGTTGGCATCCGCGCTCTTGAGGATGAGCATGCGGATTTCTTCGTCGATCATCAGGAGTTCGAATATCCCGAGTCTGCCGTAAAAGCCTGTGAAGGCGCACTGCTCGCACCCTGTCCCCCGGTACATCGGCACCTCGGGACCGATGCCGAGCTTTGCGAGCCCTTCGCGGTCGGCGCCTGTCGTGTCCAGGGTTTTACAGGAAGGGCAGATCACCCGCACGAGCCTCTGCGCAAGGATCCCCCTTACCGTCGAGGAGAGGAGAAAGTTTTCGACGCCCATGTCGAGCAGCCTCGTGATCGCACTCGGGGCATCGTTCGTATGCAGCGTCGAGAAAACGAGGTGGCCGGTCAGGGCCGACTGTATCGCAATCTCGGCGGTCTCAAGGTCCCTGATCTCTCCGATCATGATTATGTCAGGGTCCTGTCTCACGATATGACGCAGAGTGCTGGCAAAGTTCAGTCCGATCTGCGGCTTCACCTGTATCTGGTTTACCCCCTTGAGCTGGTACTCGACGGGGTCTTCTACAGTGATTATCTTTACGTCGGATGAATTGATTTTGTCCAATGCGCCGTAAAGCGTGGTGGTCTTCCCGCTGCCGGTGGGGCCGGTGACGAGGATAATGCCATTGGGCTTGGTGATCAGCTGGTTGAAGAGCGAGAGCGTCTTCGGCGGAAAACCTAGCAGGTCGAGGTCGATCACGATCCCCTCCTTGTGGAGGATCCTCATCACGACGCTCTCGCCGTGGAGCACGGGTATGGTCGAGACCCTGAGGTCGACTTCCTTCGGGCCGACCTTCAGCTTGATCCTTCCGTCCTGGGGCAGTCTCCTTTCGGCGATATTCAGTTTTGCCATGATCTTGACCCTCGACACAATCGCCGCCTGGAGTTTTTTCGGCGTGGACTCGGTCTGATGGAGGACGCCGTCGATGCGGTACCGCACCTTTAATTCATCCTCGAACGGCTCGATATGGATGTCGCTCGCCCTGCTTTCGACTGCCCTTGTGAGAATAAGGTTTACGAGACGTATGATCGGCGCCTCCGAGGCGAGGTCTTTGAGGTGGCCGACGTCCTCTTCCTCGTCCCTGACGAACTCGAACCCCTTCTCTCCCATGTCCTCGACTATCTTGTTGATATTCTGGGGCTCCTGCCCGTAGAAACGGGAGATATATTCGGCGAGGGCCTTCGGGTCGGCCGCGCAGACCGAGACCTCCGCGGCCGTCGCCACCCTAAGGGCGTCGATCGTCTCTTCGTCCGCCGGGTTAGCCATCGCCACCGTCAGACTGTCTTGCTTCATTTCGAGCGGGACGATCATGTTTTCGCGGATGAAACGGGATGATAAGCCGTTTATGACAAAGGGCACTTTCGGCAGATCGTCCGCGCCGAGCACGGACCTGTCCGTCGCGGGAGTAATCTCTGAATCAGGCATAAAAAATTATAACACACGGCTTGGCCCCTTTATCAAGGACGGGACAGGCAGCCGCTTCGCAGGGAGGAGGTGATTCCTGTATAATACCAGGGGATTCCCGGATATCATTACACAGGTCATGACAAGCATTATTGTCCCGATACGAAATGCCCCCGAACAGGCCGGAGTTTTGCTGGCGAAGCTGAAAACCCAGACCGTTGCGGACGAGATCATCATCGTCGACTCTTCAACGGCCGGGCAGGAAGTATCCGTATCTTGGGGCGCCCGGGTGATCCGGGTGGACCCGCGGGACTTCGATCACGGCGGCACGCGCACCCTGGCTGCAGGGGCGGCAAAGGGCGATATCGTCGTATATCTCTCTCAGGACGCTCTGCCCTCTGACGACAGGGCTGTCGAAAAACTGGTGGAACCCTTCGGGGACGAGTCAGTTGCCGCTGCATACGGCAGGCAGTTGCCCCATCCGGGGGCCTCGCCCTTCGGAGCGCACCTGCGCCTCTTCAATTATCCGGAGACCTCCGGTGTCCGGAGCATAACGGACAAAGGAAGGTTCGGAATCAAGACCCCCTTCCTGTCGAATGCCTTTGCGGCGTACCGGAGAAATGCGCTCGCCGGTATAGGAGGCTTTAAAAAAAGGCTCATCATGGGGGAGGATGTTTACGCCGGCGCGAAATTGCTGATGGCCGGATACAGGATAGCGTATGCAGCTGATGCTACCGTGTATCATTCCCATAATTATACGGCCCTTCAGGAATTCAGGAGGTATTTCGACATCGGAGTGTTCCACGAGACCGAGCGCTGGCTTCTCGATGAGTTCGGGCGGGCCGGGGGCGAAGGAATGCGTTACATCGGCTCAGGGGTCACGTATCTGACAAAAGAGGGTAAGCCGTGGCTCGTGCCGGAATTCCTGCTGAGGAGCTGTCTCAAATATGCGGGGTATGCGCTCGGCAGGAACTACGAAAATATGCCGCCCGCCCTGGTCAGAAAATTCAGCATGTACCCGCGCTGGTGGGACGAGCGGAAGAAACGATAGGGGCGTGATTGATCACGTCCTGCCCGGAATCATGGCGAAAAAAAGGCGCTTTTTTTATAATATCCATAGTATCGCAGAAAGGTCCGAAGCGCTGAATGAAAACCGGAAAAAAGAAAAAGAAAACATTGCGGCCCGGCTGGGATGAATACTTCCTTAACATTGCCAAGGCGGTTTCCGCCCGCGCAACCTGCATGAGGCGCAAGTACGGTGCGGTGATCACGAAGAACAACATTATTGTCAGCACGGGGTATAATGGTGCTGCCGCAGGGACCAAAGACTGCCTGGCCGTTGGCAAATGCACCAGAAAAGAGCTGCAGATCCCCCACGGGCAGCGCTACGAACTCTGCCACAGCGTGCACGCCGAGGCGAATGCGATTATACGCGCGTCTGTTGATGAACTCGAAGGCTCGACGATCTATATCTCGGGAGCCGACAGCGATGCGGGCGAGTGCCATTCGGAACCCTGCATGATGTGCAAACGGATGATCCTGAACGCAAGGATTTTAAAGGTGGTCTACTCCGACGGCAACGGCAAATACCACGTCGTGAAACCCGCACAGTGGCTTAAAGGGCGAATCTAACGTAGGGTGTAGGCCCGTTTGAGCCGCTCGAACGGCTTGCACAAACACATTTTCAGTGAAGCCATTTTCTCAATAAAAACTTTGCCCCTTCCTTGTCGAGAGGCTCGTTTCTGTTGCCGCACTGGGCGTCCTGCACGCATGAGGGACAGCCCCCGGTGCACGGACATTCCTCGATGATACCGAGCGTCGCCTTCAGCCAGTCTCCACCGATTTCGAGCGCCCTTTTCGCAAGCCCGACCCCTCCTTCATAGCCGTCGTACAGGAATATTGCGGGCAGGCCGAAGTCCGGGAAACAGGTATGGCTGAGACCGCCCATGTCTCCCCTGTCGCACAAGGCAAAGAGCGGCATGGCCGCGATGGCGGTATGTTCCACTGCGTGGAGCGTGCCGCCCAGGTCAAACTCAGCAGATTCGACGTCCGATTTCGTCCACCTGTCTATCACGGTCCAGAGGCCTTCGGTCTCGAAGATATATTCCGGGAGGTCGAGGGTATGGCTCGAAATCCTCCGCCTGTCGAAAGTCCTCTTTTTATCATATCCGGTGACCTTGCTGGTGATCCTCAGCGATCCCCACGAACATTCGATGTCGCCGATCTTAACCCTCTCCCTTTCCCGGATGATTTCGGTCTTCCCCTCGCTGATCGGCTGCGTGTAGTACTGAGATTTGTCTTCTTTGCATATTGCCTTCCGCGCCAGCATGTCGAGTTCGACGACCGCGTATTGCTTCCCCCTGTGGAGATATAGCGCACCCGGAAACGCCTCTCTGAATACCCGCCAGCCGCTCAGTTCGCCGATATGCCTGCCTGTCTCGGTGACGAGCGCGAAGCGTTCGCCTATTGCGCGAATGCTCACGTCTTTGTGTGGTCGCCTGCTCGCCGAAACCCATATGCCTTCCCGCTTTCCAGTGGAAAGCGTGCCTTCGGCGACAAGTTCTTCGACGAGCGGCATAAGCAGGGGAACATCATAGGCAGAGTCATCTTGTCTGAGGGGAAGTTCCGCTGCCGCGCAGACGAGATGTTTTCTGAGGATGTTCTTATTCCCGGGATCCACTACCACGGCCTCGTGGCTCTTTGCGAAGAACTCCCCGGGGTGTCTCATGAAATATTGGTCCAGGGCGTCCTGAATCGCGATGAGTACCACTACCGACTCATCGCCCTGCCTTCCGACCCGGCCCGCCCTTTGCCAGGTGCTCGAGACCGATCCGGGATAACCGCAGAGTATGCAGCAGTCCAGTCCTCCTATATCGACGCCCAGTTCGAGCGCACTGGTCGAGACGACACCGAGCAAATCCCCGCTGAAGAGTCTAGCCTCGATTTCGCGCCTCTCTTTCGGCAGGAAGCCGGCCCGATACGGGCTTATCCTGCCGTGAAGTTCAGGGACGTAATTTAGTGTCCACGTGTAGATGAGCTCGGTGATCTTTCTTGCCTTGGTAAAGACGATCGTCCTGAGGCCCGCCTTCATGCATTGCACGAAGAGCCTCGTGGCCGCCGTGTACGGGCTTTCGATAGGGTTCATGAAATAGAAATGCTTCCCGGCTGAGGGAGCGCCGTTTTCACGCACTGTCTCGAAGGGAAGGCCGGTGAGTTCGGTCGCAAGTCTTCCCGGATTGTCGATCGTGGCCGAGGCGGCAATGAACCGGGGATCGGAGCCGTAGAATTCGCAGATCCGTCTCAGCCTCCTGAATATCTGAGCGACATGAGAGCCGAAGACGCCCCGGTAGGCGTGGATCTCATCTACTATCACATATTTCAGCGACCTGAAAAAGCCCTCCCATTTCTTGTGGAAGGGCAGGAGCGCAAGGTGGAGCATGTCGGGGTTCGTGAATATGACATTAGGCATCGTCTCCCTGATCCTGCGTCTCATATATGCCGAAGTGTCGCCGTCATATACCTCACCCGCGCCGCCTATCCCCATGAGACCCGACAGTTCGTTCAGGTTTCTCAACTGGTCCTGTTCGAGTCCCTTCAGAGGAAATAGGTAAAGGGCATTGACGTGCGGATCGGCCTGTATGGATTCGAGGACCGGGACATTGTATGCCAGGCTCTTGCCGCTTGCGGTAGGCGTCATCAGCACGACGTTTTTCCGCTGTCGCACAAGGCTGACTGTCTCGGCCTGATGACGGTAATACTGTGTGATCCCCTTGCGGGCGAGTGCGTCACGCATCTTTTCGACTATGTCCAGCTCCTTGTACCGGGCTGCGACAGGCCCGATATACTCGCGTCCCGCCGCCTGGAGCTGAAACTCCCTGTCGCCCTCAAGAAACTTCACGAAGTCTTCAATCGTCATATCTGATTGTAAAACAAATGAAACGGTGAGTTCATGAATCTGACGCGCCGGTGGTTGGCTGAAGTAACGCCCTCTGACTTTCAACTGTCAAGATACCCTTGCCCTCGCACAAATCCGCCAACAGAGAAGGCGGACGTGATGAAAAAGTCCATAATCAGCGGCTCTGCTCAGCCCTCGGAATAGGCCAGCCAACCTTTCATGCAAGTCATTCATGGCTATATCTGCGTTTACGTGAATCACAATTAAATCCCCGCCGCTTTTATGG
>JAJYLU010000047.1 GCA_021787505.1 Nitrospirota bacterium
TACAGCGAAACCGGCCGGGCAGCCGGAAAGATACTCATAAAAATCGCCTGAGGGAAATTTTTGCTAACGCCTTAATTCCCCCGAGGCCGGCACTGCGCGCTTAAAGGCCCAGGCCTCGATGTTCTTTATCTGTTCAGACATGGTCACCGAAAGGGGGACTGTCCCTCTCAGAACTGCTAAGAAATCCTCTTCGACTACGGGACGCTTATCGGCAAGGGCCTCGAAAGCCGCTGATTTGACCACCTGCTCGATTTCAGCCCCGGAAAGACTTTTGGCCAATCGCGACAGTAGCGGGATATCAATCCCGGAAGGATCGACATTCTGCTTCTTCATATGAATGCGGAATATTTCTTCCCGAGCTTTTTCATCTGGAAGCCCCATATAAAATATCTCATCGAAGCGTCCCTTGCGCAGCACTTCCGCGGGAAGCATCTCGATGGCGTTGGCGGTGGCAGCGACAAAAACAGGCGCATTTTTTTCCTGCATCCACGTCAGGAAAGACCCGAGGACCCGTGAAGCGGAACCTCCTTCAGCCTTGAACCCCTGCGATGAAATGCCGGACTCGATCTCATCTATCCAGAGGACACAGGGCGCAATCGCCTCTGCAGTCCTGAACGCCTTACGCAGGCTGGTCTCCGGGGAGCCGAACGTCCCCCCATATACAATCGCCATATCCAGACGGATGAGGGGAAGGCGCCACCGAGTGGCGATCACCTTGACAAACAGTGATTTGCCGCAGCCGGATATCCCCATGATCAATACCCCTTTCGGCATCTTTGTACCGGCAGAAATATTATCCAGGCCGAATGCCGTTTCACGACGCTCCAGCCATTTCTTGAGGTTTTCTATCCCACCCAGGTGGTCCAGAGCGGCATCATTGGCGACAAACTCCATGATGCCCCTTTTTCTGATGATCTGCTGTTTGGTCTCGAAGAAAACACGAACGATTTCGCTGCCGTTGCTGAGCTGCGACTGATTGAAAGCGCCGATGCTGCGCTCGATGTCCTCAAGATAAAGCCCCTGGGCCGCCACTACCAACTCCCCCACCAGCTCCGGATCAGCGGCACAGGCTTGCGCCAGCAGCGGAATACGTCCTTTCAGGGACTCCAGGTACGCCTTGATGTCTGCTATGGCAGGGAGTCCCTGGTAGAGAACAACGAGGTCTTCTCTCAACGGTTCCGGCACAGCCTCCTCTTCACCAATGACAATCAGGACCTTTGATCCGGCCCGCACGGTAAATTCTTTCAGCTTTCTGATAATAAACGGGTTATTTCCCCAAAAAAAATGTAGGTCCTTGAAAAGAAAAATAGCGGGGCCGGGTTGTGCGATCGCGAAATCGAGCGCCGGCAGAGGTTCTACCGTCTCTTTGAACGACGCTCCCTCTAAAACGAACCCTTCGGTGCAGGTCCATACATAGGGACTCCCCGCCCCTTTCACGCCCGCAGCGGCCTGTGCCACAATTCCTTCCGTGTACCGCTCGTTATCGGTAACAACATAAAATAAGCTGGTTCCAGCCCCGATCATTCTCAGCAAATCCTGTGCATTCAGATTTTCCATTATCCTCCCGCTAAAGCAAGCTCACTATGGCATTACTTTATAGTTGTACCATGCACCATTATATCAGGTATCAAAGGTGTCAAGTCCAGGGAGCAACCCGTACAATGAAGGCGACGGAGTAGAAAATTTTTCAATTTCAGATCGGGATAGATCATAACAAGCGGTTGTAATTGCGAGAAACTTTACCGAATCAGCAGGAATGATGCTATTTCCCCTTAATCTTCTCCTGCACCTTGGCAAGGGTGTCCCGGTAAATCTCATTCGAAGGAGCCAGCTCCGTCGCCTTCCGCGCCAGCATCTCCGATTCCTCAAGGTTTCTTCCGCAGGTATATAGCAACCACGAGAGGTTGTTGTAGGCGTCGGCGAGGTCGGGATCCTTCCTGATCGCTTCCCGATAATATTCCTCCGCCCGGGCATATTCACCTTTTCCATAATAAATGTTCCCCAGATATAAAAAGGCGGCTGGAAGATCTTTCGCCGCTTTCTTATACTCCCCGACAGCCTGTTCGGTTTCACCTTTTTTTTCATAAGCTAGACCCAGGTTGATGTGTTCCTCCGGGGTCAACGGGTCGTGGAGAACGATTATTCTGGGAAGGGCGCACGAAGCGGTCGCGAGGCACAAGAATACAAACGCCGGAAGAAAGGCACCCTTTAACCATTGGTGGAGGCGGGACAGAGTCATTTTTTTCTTATCGCCAGGCTCCAGAAGCCGGCCTTCCTCCAGATTCTGAGGAAAGTGTCGTTATTGATAAACTCACGCTCTTTCTTCCCGGAATTCGCGATAACGCCGTCACTGTTATACCCCACGACCACCATGAAGTGATTCACCTGCCAAGCAAGGAAACCGTAGTCCACCATGACAAGAAGCGGCTGCCCTGCGCTTATTTTTTCTTTGAGGTCCTGCATACTGCCGGAATACTCTTGAGCGGAAAAACCGTTCCGCTGGGCATACAGGGCCATGTCGAGATTGAGAGTACCGCGGGCGGAGCGGCTGAATATGTCTTTGGCGATCCTTTCAGGCGTCGTGTCCAATCCCTCGTAGTTGAGTACGCCGGCAAGTGAGGCAGGACCGCACTGGTAAGTCTCCTGAGGGTAAAAAGGAACGTTGCCGATCACGGTCTCGCCCTGCCGCGCAGCCGGAGGCGCGGAAGCGCAGGCGGCCAGCAGCAGACAGTAACATAGTAGCCCCGCCGATGTTTTCAGAACGATTCCCATGTATAACTATACACAAAAAAAGGCAGGGAGGAAAAGCTTTCCTCCCTGCCTTTATTCTGCCGAAAAGAAGATTATTTTACGATGACCCTGTGCCCGGTAAGCTGTATCAGGAGCACGACAAGAATTGCGATCACGAGAATCGCGATTACTACGCCCAAGCCGTCGCCGCCCACCTTAAGGTCGTCGAGCTGCTGGGCTGTCCTGTGCAGTTGCTGATCGCTGAACTGGGAGAGCCTGCTTTGAATCTCTTCGTGCGTAAATCCCAGATCGGCAAGTCGCTCCTTGACCATTTTCAGTTCGAGGGCCTTCTGTACGGTCGCAAGGTCGGCCGCTCTGTCGGTCTGGGTAAGCGGAATGATACCCGACGGCGCGAAGGAGGCATCGGCTCTCGGGGTAATGCCGATAATGAACATCGCAAACGCCAAGTAGAAGGCGATAGACTTCATGAAAGGAATCGACACGACTTTCACCTCCTTTCCCTGTGAAGTTTGGATTTCCAACTTTTCTTAGTGTAATCACAGTGATGCTGCAAGTCAACAGGCAGGCAGGCCGACGAAGAGCTGTTTCCTTTCCATGCCCTTGTCCTCTCGCGGAGAAGGCTTAGACCCGGGCGATGCGGAACGGTTTAGTCCGGTCGGGAAATGACCGGCGAATGGACTTCAAAAGGGTACGATGTCAGGATGTAATGACAGCGGGTGGGTCAAAGTGCGGATAAGGAGTATCTCAGGTCCTCGACGATGTCCTCCGCGTCTTCGAGTCCTGTCGATATCCTGATCAAGTTCGGATCGACCCCGATCTTGCGGCATGAGGCATCGGAGAGTTTCGGGTGGAACATCGAGGCGTAGTGGAGTGCAAGTGTTCCGGCGTCGCCGAGGCTGACGCCTGTTTTGCAGAGCCGAAGGCCGTTGATGAACTTCCTGCAGGCCCTCCCGTTTTCAAGCCTGAGAGAGACCATGCCCCCGAACCCGGACATCTGTTTTTTCGCGATCAGATGGCCGGGGTGGGTCCTGAGTCCGGGGAACAGAACGGTTTTCACTTTCGCATGTCCGGCCAGAAACTCCGCAACCGCGCCGGCGGTCTTGCAGTGGCGCTCCATCCTCACATGGAGCGTCTTCAGTCCGCGCAGGAAGAGCCATGCATTGAACGGCGAGAGGCAGGCCCCAAGGTTCTGCAGCATATTCGGCCTGAGACCGGAGATGAATTCTTTGGACGAGACGACCACGCCTCCTATCGCATCGCCGTGGCCGCCGATATATTTCGTGGCTGAATGCACGACGCAATCGATTCCCGACTCGATCGGCCGCTGCAGATAAGGCGTGGCAAAGGTATTGTCGATCACGGAAACAAGCCTGTGTTTCTTTGCGAGACCGGCGATCAGGCTTATGTCGATAATACTGAGTTCAGGGTTGGAAGGTGTCTCGAAAAAAATGAGCCTTGTCTGTTTGGTCACGAGAGAGGGTATTACTTTTTTCAGATCATCGTACGGGCCGACAGGTCTAACTCTGCAGCCTAGTTTTTGGAGTATATTGGCAAAGAAGAGTTTCGAGCCGCCGTAGATCTGGCTGCTCGAAAGGACTTCGTCGCCAGGCTTCAGCAGTTCGAGAAAGACCGCGGACAGTGCCGCCATACCGGACGAGAAGGACACGCAGGACTCCCCGCCTTCGAGGAGCGTCATCTTGTCTTCGAAGGCCCTGACTGTAGGGTTGCCGATCCTCGTATAGATAAAGCCTTCTCTTTCGCCCTTCTCTACCTCGCCGGCTTCCTCGGCACTGCCGAACGTAAACGTGCTCGTCTGGTAGATAGGCGTGCTGACCGGATCGAAGGCGAACCGGCCCTCCTCGCCGCCGTGGACCGCGGTCGTACCGAACCCGGCAACTTTGCTCTTTGCTGTTTTTTGGTTTTTTTTCATGTCAGACCCTCCGGGAAATCAGCGTTTCCGCCGCGCAGCGTGCATGGATTTGGGCTTATCGTCTCTGTATACTTCTATTGCGATGTCGGGACACATCCGCGCGCACATGGCGCAGCCCGTGCATTTTTCGATATGCACGGCAACGGCAGGGAAAAACCCGCTCTTGTTGAAACGCTTCCGGATAGATATTACGCCGAACGGACAGGTCTCGACACAGAATGTGCAACCCTTGCAGCGCTCCGTATTGATCTTGATCTTCCCTTTCATTTCACCCTTTCCAGGAGTTCTCCTGCATGCCTGCGTGAAATCTCGGTGACCGTGCCGCTCAGCATCCTGGCGATCTCATCCTGCCTTTCCCTGCCCGAGAGTTCTTTCACTTCTACGTAGACCTTCCCGTTCTTTTCAATCTTCTCGATCCTGAGGTGAAAATCGGCCATACTCGCGATCTGCGGGAGATGGGTGATGCAGAGCAACTGGTGCCGACTGGAAATCACCCCGAGTTTCTTCCCGACGCTTTCGGCGGTCTTGCCCCCGATGCCGGCGTCTACCTCGTCGAAGATCAGCACCGGCGTATTGTCAACGTCCGCAAGGATAGTTTTGAGGCTGAGCATGACCCGCGAGAGTTCACCTCCCGAGATGATCCTGGAAAGCGGCTTCAGGGGTTCCCCGGGGTTCGCCGAAAAGAGGAACACAACGCTGTCGAGGCCGGCAGCCCCTATCTTGTATTGCCCCTCCTCGTCGGTCTCTTTTTTAATCTCTATCCTGAATTCCGCGCTGCCGAATGCGAGGTCCGCGAGGACTGCCGAGATGAGTTTCCCGATTTTTTTGGCTGCCTTTGTCCTTTTTTCCGAAAGCTCCAGTGCGACCTGCACAAGTGCATCCTTCTTTGCCCCGAGGTCCGCTTCGAGCGCAGCCATTGTCTCGTCTGCCGACTCGATCCCTTCTATCTCTTTCTGCGCAGCATCACGGTAACTGAGTATCGCCCCGATGTCCTCTCCGTATTTCTTTTCGAGTTTCCTGATAAGTTCGAGTCTGTCTTCGACCGCCTCGAGCCTCCCGGGCTCGAAGTCGAAGCGGTCCCGGTACCTTCCCAGGGCCAGCGATGCGTCTTCTATGAGCGGCATCGCGGATTCGAGCAGCCGGAGCGGCTCTTCCATGCTGCCGTCAATCGCGCTTATGTCGCGGAGATGAGAAATCACCTTTGCGAGTTTCTCGGAACATGAGCCGTCGGATTCGTACAACAACGAATAGGACGCGCCGGTCAGTTCCGTGAGCTTCGTGAGATTGACGAGTATTCTTTTCTCATCTTCAAGCGTCTCTTTTTCCCCCTCTCTCAGCGACGCTGCGTCGATCTCCTGTATCTGGAACCTGAGGAGATCGAGCCTGTGCGCCCGCTCCCTTACCTTTTCATATAATTCAGCGCACTTGCTCTTAAGCGCCTCTGTCTCGCGGAAAAGCGTCTCCACCCTTTCGCGCGCCGGCTGGAGTTTTCCGAAGGAGTCGACAAGGGACCTCTGTTTTTCCGGGGCGAGGAGACTCTGGTGCTCGTGCTGGCTCAGGATATCGACGAGTGCCCCGCCTATCGCCGAGAGCGTCTGGAGGGTGACCATAGTATCGTTGACATAGGCCCTGCTCTTTCCGGCCGAAGATAGTACCCGTCTGAGCATAAGTCCGTCCGCGGTACCGATTCCGATATCCGGGAGGGCAGCATAATCGTCGAGTTCAAAATAGGCCTGCACCGACGCCTCCGTGCCTCCCGATCTGATAAGGTCCGACTGCGCCCTTTCGCCGAGCGCCAGACCCAGCGCATCGACGATGATCGACTTGCCGGCGCCTGTCTCACCGGTGAGCACGTTCAGTCCCTTGTCGAACCTTACGGAAAGGTCGTCGATGATCGCGAGGTTTCTGATCCTGAGTTCTTTCAGCATGCTGCGGTCCCGAATGTTCTTTTCAACCCTATTAACTATACCACAAAAAAGTGAGAGAAGAGTCTGCGGTTCCTGGTCTACGCTGCTTCTTTCCGGCCACCTTGCCCCGCGGCGCAAGTGTCCTGCGGATATACATTATTTTTGCCTGAATGGACAAACAGACAAGCGAGACGGTAAATTACTGTATGAAGGCGTGGCAGGACAACATATACTTCGTTCTTGTGGAACCCAAGGAGCCGGGCAATATCGGCGCATCCGCCAGGGCGATAAAGAACATGGGTTTTCGAAACCTCTGCCTTGTCAATCCTCCTCCCGAGATGAACGATGAGGGAAGGTGGTTTGCGCGGAACGCCCACGATGTGCTCGATTCGGTCATGATTTACCGGAGTGTCGCGGATGCGGTAAGGGACAAATCCATCGTTGTCGGCACCACGAGAAGGAGAGGGAAAAAACGCGGCATTATCATGCCGGCCGATGAGGGGGCCTCGAGAATCCACAGGATCGCGGCCGGCAATAAAATCGCGGTCCTTTTCGGACGGGAGGCCAGGGGGTTGTTTAACGAGGAAGTGGAGGAATGCGGATTCATGCTCAACATACCGAGCAGCAGGCTCCAACCTTCCCTGAACCTGTCACATGCGGTGCTGATTGTCGCCTACGAGCTTTTTCGTGCAGAGTACGGAAGAACGGGTCCCGTGGCGGGCGGCCCGGGGTCATACGTCGTGGGCCCCGACACCTCTCCGGTGCCGGCGCTGGCAGGACACGGGGAAGTCGCCGATCTCTGCGAGAGTATCTCGGAGTCGCTGGAGCTTCTCGAGTACATCAAGAGGGGCGACAGGAACATAAAGAAGAAGATCATGATCAATGTGAAGCATTTCATAGGCAGGGCAGGGCTGACTGAATGGGAGCTGAAGATGCTCAGGGGCCTCTGCCACCAGGTAAAGAAAAAAGTGGAACGGGGGGCAGCCTGATGATCTCCACTGATCATAAATTGGATGCCGATGTACGGCAAATGATAGGGGTCCTGTGAAAAGCATGTCCAAAAACAAGAAAAAGATAATCATCGTCACGATATTAATATTTTTCCTCCTTGCGGGGTATTTCCTCTATATGCAGGAACAGGGCAATTTTCATCAAGTTACGCCCGGGGAGGCCTACCGGTCCGCCCAGCTTGACAGGGACGAGTTTGAATATTATATAAAAAAGTACCACATCAAAAGCGTTGTGAATTTGCGGGGGAAGAACGCGGATGCTCCATGGTACAAAGAGGAAACCGAGGCCTGCGCTGAACAAAATGTTCGGCATTTCGACATCTCGCTATCTGCTACCGATGAACCGAAGGAAGAAGACATCAGAAGACTCATAGAAATTTTCATTTCCGCGCCCCGCCCTCTTTTGATGCACTGCCAGGCCGGCGCCGACAGGTCGGGATTGGCGGCGGCGATGTGGAAAGTGGTCGTCGATCACGAACCAAAGTCGGAGGCCCGGAAACAGCTCTCTTTACTTTATGGCCACATCCCGATAGGCAAAACAACAATACTTGATCGTTTCTTCGAGAACTGGGCCCCGGTTGCCGGGGTTACAGATCAGCCTCAATACAACGAAAGGGCCGAGCAAAAAAACTGAGCGACCATCTCGTCAGTGTTCCTAAGGTGGGCAATGGCCACCTGTCCTTTTTTAGAGGAACAGGCGGTAATCGGAATTCGGAAAGATATTGTCGATCTCCTCTATGGCCGAGAGATACTCTTCGTCGATGGACTTCTTTTCGATCGACTCCGCGAGATACCGGAAACGGGCAACATGGTCTTTTATGCGGCGCACTGCGTATCCCTCGGACGTTCCATTGTTTATGATGAACGGCCAGTCCGAACTCTGGGCGAGAAGAAGCTCCCGCACGCACTGATTAAGGGCCCTTACCGCTATGTAAGGGACCCTTCCGATGCCGTATCTTCCCGCAAGTGACTCCATCCGGCGGCAGCACTCGTAGAGCTGGGGATAGATCCAATCTGTCCTGCCGTTCAGCCATGCCTCAAAATAGCCCTTATGCCCCCAGGTGGAGCTGCAAGGGACACCTACCTGGTGGACCGGATGGCGGTCAAGGTATCCCGAAAGGGTGATAAGTTCGAGCGTATTCTGATCGAAGGCGGCCTTCCGTATCAGGAAATCAAGCCATTGCGGCCCCTCAAACCACCAGTGGCCGAAGAGTTCGGCGTCAAAGGGCGCCACGACTACCGGCGCCGTCTCCATCATCGAATCCAGATACTCGATATGGGTGGTCCTCTTGTGCAAAAAATCCCCGGCGTGCTGCGCCGCCCTCTCTCTCGCCGCATCCGGGTGGTAGAGTTCCTTCCATGGAGTGGGCCCGGTGATGCGGTGGTATTTTATGCCGGTATCGGAGCGCACATGGCCGGCGAGGTACTGCCGGATATAGTTGAA
>JAJYLU010000048.1 GCA_021787505.1 Nitrospirota bacterium
GCGTGAAATTTCAAGGCCGAGCGGCGCGATAATCGCCGAGGTACGGAGTCTCAGTGAAAAAGGATATAAGGAAGTGACTCTTCTGGGCCAGAATGTAAACTCATATTGCAGCGATATTACCTTCCCTCAACTCCTGAGACGAATCGACGCACTGGGAATAGAAAGAATACGCTTCGTCACCTCCCATCCGAGGGATCTCTCGGATGAACTGATCGGCGCCGTGGCTGAATTGCCGGGTGTCTGTGAGCATATCCACCTTCCGATCCAGTCCGGCTCCAGCGAGATACTTTCGCGCATGAACAGAGGCTACACATATGAGGAGTATATCGGCAAGATAGAGAAAATCCGGAGTGAGGTGCCTCATGTCTCCATCACTGCCGATGTGATTGCCGGGTTTCCGGGCGAAACAAGCCGCGACCACGAGGAGACGCTGAGGGCGCTCCGCGCAATAGAATATGACGGCATTTTTGCCTTTAAGTATTCGCCGAGAGAAGGTACTAAGGCTGCGGAAATGGACGACAGGATTTCTGATGAAGAGAAATCCCTGAGGCTTGGCGAGATATTGAAATTACAGGAGGAGATTACACTCAGAAAGAATAGGGCGCTTGAGGGTACGGTACAGGAGATCCTCGTCGAAGGGCCATCGGAAACTGACGGCACCGTGCTTATGGGCAGAACAAGGACAAATAAGATCGTTACAGTAGCTGACGACGGATACGTCCAAGGTTCGTTTGTTCAGGTGCTCATCGAACAGGCGCGCCATCATTCATTATCGGGGAAGCCTCTCCCCTGTTAGATTTTAATGAAAGTCTCTATTTTGACATTAGGATGCCGGGTTAACCAATCTGAAAGCGCTGTTATTGAAGGAACACTTAAACAAAATGGCGTAAGCATAGTAAAACTAAATGAACATCCTGAATATTGCATTGTCAATACCTGCACAGTTACCGCCAGGAGCGATTATAATTCGCGGCAGCTAATAAGGAGAGCGGCAAAGGCGGGCGCCAAAGTTATCGTGACCGGCTGTTATTCGCAACTACGGAATGATGAAGCCAAGGGCCTGCCCGGTGTATGGAAGGTTATCGATAATAGGGCAAAACTTGATGTAATAGATGAAATCATCTGCGGTAAGTCCACGCCACTCTTTAATTATTACAGCCGTTCGCGGCCTTTTCTCAAGGTCCAGGACGGGTGCAATTTTCGGTGCAGCTATTGCTCTGTCCCGCTGGCGAGGGGGAAATCCGTAAGTGTGCCGGAAGAAACTGTGGTCGAAAGGGCCAGAATTATTGAGTCTGCCGGATATCAGGAAGTAGTGTTGACAGGTATACACCTTGGATCCTATGGCTACGATCTTCCCGGTAATGCCACTCTGAAAAAACTTCTGGGGCGACTACTGAAAGACACATCAATCAGAAGAATCCGGCTAAGTTCGCTTGAAATAAGCGAAATCGACGATGAAATGATAGAACTTCTCGCTGATGTACGAATATGCAGACATCTGCATCTGCCGCTCCAAAGCGGAAGCGAGCGCGTTCTTCAGCGGATGAACCGACGTTATACCTTGAGGACCTTTTCCAGAACGGTCGAGAGGATAGCCGCAGAAGTCGATAATATCGCGCTTGGATTGGATGTTATTGTGGGCTTTCCCGGGGAGACTGAAGAGGATTTCTCGAATACGCTGACCTTTGTTCGTCAACTTCCGTTGTCATATATGCATATATTCCCGTTTTCTCCGAGGCCCGGCACAGATGCCGGCAGAATGCCTGACAGGCCTGATGCGCGCGCAGTCAAAAAAAGGATAGAGAGGCTCGGCGAGCTAAATAAAAGCAAAAGAGCGGAATATATGACTAGACAGTTGAACAGCTCACTTGACATCATTGCGGAAGAAGAGGACGGAGAAGACTGCCTTGGAACATCCGGCAATTACCTAAAGATCAGAGCACTTCGGGCAGCCGGGCAGAGGGGAAGCCTTGTCTTTGTAAGGCCCGTCGCTATTATTGACGGCATACTTGAAGCAGTCCTTATATAAATGCCGTAAGTTCCGGATATTACGTATTAAAAGTGCTGCCTAATACATAGACAAGACTGTCGCAGGCCATACTCTTCGGGGGGAGCACCTATTTTCCACAGCGATATCAACATAATGCTGACAATAGCTGTTTAAATATAATGTCCGATAAGATATATTATGTTAAACTACCTTCTCGGCAAGTTTTCAAGAAGGAACTGAACGGCACCGTCTTTGTGACTGATTTTACGATAGAATTCAGCCCTTCGCATCATCTCGATCACACTGCCGAGTTCTTTCCCCGCATCCAGACCCGAGTATTCCATAATCTCACCTGTTGATAAGAGACCTTTCTTAATAATTTGTCGGTATCTTTCACACTCGGGAAGAAACTCCGGCATCCCCCTAATGATAAAATAGTCCTCGGCCGCGCCATCCAGCGCTGCAAGCAATTCAAAAAGAATATCCCTGACTTTTTTCCCCTTTTTTTCCTCTTCTTTTTTGACTTTCTCCCCTATTAATAGGTGATCGCGATCATCGAGTATTCGGGAACTGAGCCTCAGCAGTGTCCCTGAACTATTCCAGAGAAGTGACTGAAGACGCAAAAGCCCTGAATAGCGAAGGTTTTGAGAGACAATATCGCTTAGCCTCAACTTTTGCTTTAAAGGTAACACATCAAATATTTCGCAAATAGTAGAAATTACTCGAGCTTGCTCTCCTAACATATTGTTGTTACAGGTGATAATATAATTGAAAACACCATCATCAATCATCATCTGCAGTATGGAGGAAGGTTCCTCCAGGTTCAAAATCCTGAAAAATTCTAAAGTGATCCTTTCACTCTTGGTCGTCGCCACCCCTGACGAGAGTTCCCTAAGAGCCTCTCTCGTCTTCGGCTCTATCGTGAAGCCGAGTTCTCCGGCGAGGCGATATGCCCTGATGATTCTCACCGGATCACTCCGGAGGTTGTCTCTGCTTGTCATACGCACTACCTTCCGCTCTAAGTCGCCCAGACCATGTGTGGGATCGATAATGCCCTCTTCGGGCGACCACCCAAGTGCATTGACGGTATAGTCCCGTAATCTTAAATCTGTCTCGATAGTATTTTTTGCCTGGGAAAAATCGAGCGTAGAGCCGTCCGCAAGGACTATCCTGTACAGAAGCTTTTTCCCCAAAATGACCATTTTCCCCCCGGTTTCCGCCGCGATCTTTTCGGCCAAAACTTCCGGAGACCCCTCCACCGCGAAATCACGGTCCCTGCTCTGGCGATCGAGAATAACGTCCCTCAGATTTCCGCCTACAAGATACGCACGGCATTCCCCCCGTCTTCGAAAGACGATTTCCTTGAAAGGATCCCCCGCTATCCGAGTTGCTAATTCCGTGTTATCGATTCTCAGTGTCCTTGACCTCTACGATAATTGTAACGCATCGCTCTTTCATGTCCATAACAGCTCCTTCGACCCCGCCGGAATCGCCGCTTGACATTTCGCCATATTCTGGTTTATAAAACACTATCGCGGGCGTAACTCAGTGGTAGAGTGTTAGCTTCCCAAGCTGAAAGTCGCGGGTTCGAATCCCGTCGCCCGCTCCATTCTTGACAGAAAAAAATACCTCCAGAACAGGGCTTCTTTTGTGGCGAAGGGATTGATTCACATATATACTGGTGACGGAAAAGGAAAGACCACTGCTGCCATTGGGATCTCGGTCAGGGCGAAAAGCAGGGGCCTCCGGACAATGTTCGTGCAGTTTTTCAAGGAAAATGATCCCGGCGGGGAGATCACGCTATTGCAGAAGATAGGCATTAAGACCGTCGTCTTCGATCAGGTTAAGTCGCCTTTTTTCAACCCGGATATGGATAAGGAGTCTATCAGGCAGGAGGCGATAAAGGCCCTTTCCCACCTCAAGGAAGAGTTGGGCCGGCAGGATTTCGATCTCATTGTACTTGATGAATTCATATGTCTTATTTCCGAGGCTGTCCTGTCAGAGGACGAGGCGGTAGAATTTCTCGGCGACAAACCCAGTCAGTTGGAACTCATTCTTACGGGATACGGCGCCACGGAAAAAATCATAGCGCTGGCTGATTATGTGACCTTTATGAAAAACATCAAACACCCTTATGACAAAAATCTCCAGGCACGGCGCGGTATAGAGTTTTAACCCCTCCCGTTAGTGTGTCTCCTTTTGCGCCGCAAGGTTCCTTTCCTGCAGTTTCTGCGACAACCCGGCTAACCGCGCATGACGGCATCCCGCTCCCGGGAGACCTTCCATACGTGGTAAATCCTCTGAAGGGCGGTAATATGCGTGAATACCGCCATGATCCATAATATGGGGATTATCAGCAGGCCGGACATTGCGCCCACGGAGATGAGCACCACCCTTTCGGGCCGTTCCAGCAGGCCGTTCTTGCATTCCCGGCCGAGACCTTCGGCCCTGGCCCTCGTATAGCTGATGAGGAAAGCCCCAACGAGGGTCAGCAGGCTGAGAATCAAACCGCTCGGCTGGCCGCTGCCATAAAGATTCCAACCGACGGCAAGAAGAATGAATGCGTCTGAATATCTGTCGAGAACTGAATCGAGAAATGCCCCGAAGGCCGACTTCTTGTCGTTTACCCGGGCAACCACGCCGTCAAGCACATCGAAAAACCCAGCGGCGAGCACCAGACCTCCTCCAAGTCGCATGTGCGTCGCGAGAACTGCCGATGCGAATACCGTCAGAATGAATCCGACGATAGTGATTACGTTTGGATGGACCGGGATGCGTTTGGCGAATTTCTCCAGCGGGGCGTCGAAGAGGTGGCCGAACTTTTCGCCGATCAAATGCTTATCTTTCTCTCGTCCCCCGAATGAAGTCTTCGACCATCATCTTTGCCGCTTCGTCGGGAAACTGTTTCATGGGGTGCTTCATGAAATAGGCGGAGGGCGAGAGAAGTGCCCCCCCTATTTTTCTGTCCCTCGCGATCCGGCAGCACCGTATCGCATCGATCACTACCCCGGCGCTGTTCGGCGAATCTTCCACCGACAGCCTCATATCGAGATGCATCGGAATATTGCCGAACCCCCTCCCCTCGATTCTCAGGAAGCAGACCTTGTTGTCGTTCAGCCACGGGATATAATCGGAGGGTCCTATATGGATATCCTCCGTGCCGAGGGGCACCTGCAGCTGCGATTGCACCGCTTCGGTCTTGGATATTTTTTTCATTCTCAGGCGCGAGCGGTTCAGCATATTCAGAAAGTCAGTGTTGCCGCCTACGTTCAGCTGATAGGTACTGCCGATCTTTACTCCCCTGTCCTCAAAGAGCCTGGCGAGACAGCGGTGAATGATCGTCGCTCCTATCTGGCTCTTCACGTCGTCGCCGATTGCGGGGATCCCCCTCTCTTCAAACCTTTTGGCCCATGACATGTTTGAGACGATGAACACGGGTATGCAGTTGATCAAGCTTACCCCGGACCTCAGGCATTCCTCGGCATAGAAGGCGGTCGCCTTTTCGGATCCGACGGGCAGGTAATTCAAAAGCATCTCGGCGCCGGACTCTTTCAGAACCCTGGCAACGTTCGTCGGCTTTCTGTCGGATATCACAAACCTTCGCGATTCCGGATAGCTGTTGAGATGATCCGCCACACCGTCCAGCACGCGTCCCATTTGTACCTTTACCGGCATGCGGCGGGATATAACGTGGAATTGTTTAGTGCAGTTCGGCTCGCTCAGGATGGCGGCATCCACGGACTTCCCGACCTTCCTCTTGTCTATGTCGAAGGCGGCAACTACCTTGATATCCGCAGGGACATAACCGCCGAGGCTATGATGCATCAACCCGATCGCACGCGCAGGAACTTTCTTTTTAATGCTCTTATAGTATTCGATCCCCTGGATGAGTGAGCTTGCGCAGTTTCCTACGCCGGCGATTGCAATGCGTATTTCTCTCATGACGTTCTTTTTCCTTCTTCAATCTCTGTTTGAGCGGGATTTCTGCCAAAATTTTTATAGCAAAGATTGGTTTTTATGTCAAGATAAATCATAGAACATACCCATGCTTGCCATTCGATTACGTCATATTTTATAATGACGGCTCATATGAAAGCGAAAGTATCGGTCATAGGTGCGGGCCATGTCGGCTCAAACACGGCCCAGTTGATTCTCCAGTCCGGACTGGCTGACGTGGTGCTGTATGACATCGCCGAAGGCGTTCCGCAAGGCAAAGCGCTCGACCTCTACGAGGCAGCCCCGCTCTGGAATGTTTCCGCGGCCTGCAAGGGAACCAACGATCTGGCTGACACTGCGGGATCGGACATAATAGTCGTCACCGCCGGACTCCCGAGAAAACCGGGCATGAGCCGCGACGATCTCCTTCAAGCAAACGCCGCCGTCATAAAGAGCGTAACTGTCGGAACTGCGGGATTGTCACCCAAGGCGATCTACGTTATAGTCACCAACCCGATGGATGTCATGACTCAGATAACTTGGACGCTGTCGGGCTTTTCTCCCCGCAGGGTTGTCGGCATGGGAGGGGTACTCGATTCAGCCAGGTTCAGGACATTCATCTCCTTTGCGCTGGGGGTCTCCCCTGAAGACATAGAGGCTCTGGTGCTGGGGGGACATGGGGATCTTATGGTTCCGATGCCGAGATTTACGACTGTCAAGGGTGTGTCCGTAGAAAAACTTCTCGACGCGGCCCGCATTGCCGAGTTGATACAAAGGACTAGGAATGGGGGTGCGGAGATCGTGTCCCTGCTGAAGACCGGGAGCGCCTACTATGCGCCGGCGGCGGCGGTTTTTCAGATGGTGAGGGCGATCCTGCTCGATGAGAGGCGGGTGCTGCCGTGTGCCGCGTATCTCCAGGGGGAATACGGGATATCTGGCCTTTTTGTGGGTGTGCCCGTCGTCCTGGGCAAAGAAGGGGTCGAGAAGATCATCGAACTCGATCTCACGGATGAAGAGAGGAAGGCGTTCATTCAGTCCGCCTCATCGGTAAGGGAATTGCTGAGCGGAGCGCTGAAATAGAAGACGCACAACTTGACCCTGAAAAGGGACCTTGAAATGGAGAAAGAAGTAATGGAACAGACTCTCGTACTGATTAAACCCGACGCACTGAAGAATTCTCTGACGGGGTATGTGCTTTCTCTTCTGTCGGAATTTCATACCGGTCTGCGCTTTGCCGGCGCCAAGATAGTCCATGTGAGCAGGATGCTCGCGGAGGAGCATTATGCCGAGCACCGCGGAAAGATATTTTATCCTTCTCTGATAGAATACATCATGGGACGCCTCCATTATCCTGATGAACCGAGGAAGCGCAGGGTGATTGCGTTTGTTTATCAGGGTCCGGGGGCGACGGGCAGGATGAGGGAAATTTGCGGACCGACCAATCCTCATGTCGCGCGTGAGACGAGGCCCGGATGTGTTCGCTCGCTAGGCACGATTGTTCCAATCAAAGACGGTCAGGGAAAAGTAATCGGTGACCGGATGGATAACCTGATACACGCCTCGGCTGCGAATGAGGATGCCGAACGGGAGATTAAACTCTGGTTCCGTCCTGTCGATATCCCCCCTTCCATGCGGACATATCCGACGGAGATAAACGAAAAACACTACTATTTCAAGGACCGCACGCTCTCCCTGACGCACGAACCCGGCAGTGTCTGTTTGCTTGCTCCGGGGGACATTGTCTGGAAGACCGACCTCGATGCGCTCGGAAAACTTCATCGGGGGGAGGCTTCCGCAGTTACTTTGGAAGCCGTGGCGGCCAAATACCTGATCAACGTACATCAGGAGAACAATTAAAGAATTTTTCCCTTTCGATCCGCATTTTTCTTCCTCTCCGACGGCAGTTGAGTGCCGCATCGGAAACCTGCCTTGACGCTCACCCTTTATTGACTTTGACTCCTTAAAAAAAGTATTATTTTATTAGGAACTATGGAGTTCCGAAAAGGAGTTTACAATGTTTGAAAAATTTACAGAAAGAGGCAGAAAGGTCATAATCTTCGCAAAAGAAGAGGCCGAAAAGCGTCAGAATGACTATCTGGGGACCGAACATCTGCTGCTCGCGATCCTGAGGGAGGATGACGGGCTCCCCGTCGCGATATTGAAAAAGATGGGGCTCACCGTCGAAGAACTCAGGATGGAGGTCGAGAGGAACCTCCCCGCCGGCATGAACCTCCTCACTTTCGGAGATATCCCGTTTACTCCCAGGGCAAAAAAGGTACTCGAGTTGGCCGTCGAAGAGGCAAGACTTCTCGGGCATAATTATATAGGCAGCGAACATCTTCTCCTTGGTCTTATCAGGGAAGACGAGGGGATTGCGGGGAAAATCCTGCGTAATCTGGGCGCCAACCTGCTGGGCGCACGTCAGCTCACCATCAACCTTTCGATGAAATCATACAGCAATATACGCGAGAAAAAGAGTGCTACCCCTGCTCTCGACGAATTCGGGCGGGATCTTACCATGCTCGCAAAGGAAAATCGTCTTGATCCCGTGATCGGCAGGGAAGACGAAATTGAGAGGGTGCTTCAGGTCCTTGGAAGGAGGATCAAGAACAACCCCGCGATCATCGGCGAGCCCGGCGTCGGGAAGACCGCAATCGTTGAGGGCCTCTGCCAGAGAATTGTGGCGGGCGACGTGCCGGAGAGCCTCCTCGGAAAAAGGATTATTTCACTCGACCTCGGCGCGCTCATCGCCGGCACGAAATACCGGGGCCAGTTCGAGGAGCGCCTCAAGATCGTCATGAAAGAGATCGTCCAGATCGACAATATCATACTGTTTATCGACGAACTGCATACGCTGATAGGCGCGGGCGCGGCGGAAGGGTCGATCGATGCGTCGAGCATGCTGAAGCCGGCCCTTTCACGCGGCGAGATACAGTGCATCGGCGCGACCACGCCCGATGAATATCGGAAATATATTGAGAAAGACAGGGCGTTGGAAAGACGGTTCCAGCCTATATATATTCAGCCCCCTGATGTAGCAGCTACGGTCGAAATCCTCGCCGGCCTGAGAACGAGATACGAGGCCCATCAT
>JAJYLU010000049.1 GCA_021787505.1 Nitrospirota bacterium
CGGACTCCGTTCCTGGATGCAAGGCGGACTGCTTCCTCGCTGACCGAGCCCTCGGAAGGCCACATGCCGGCCGGTCTGATGCCGAAGACCTTTTCGAAAAATGCCATTCCGCTGCGTATCTGGCTGTCGGCGTCTTCCGGATGCATAAACCTCGGCCTCGGCAGCCGGACCCCCGGCATCGCTGTTCTGGCAATGTCCGAGTCGCAGAGGAGCGGAAGAATCGGATGGCAAAAGGGCGAGAAAGAAAGTTCGATCTGGCCGCGTGAAGCCATCTCCTTGTAGGCCGGGATAACCTTGCCGACGATCTCGTGCTGTTTCTCCAGCAGGAGCATTTTGTCATCTTCAGTGAAATTCTTCCCCTTTTCGCAGAGCATCTTCAGAAATGCGTCCCTTTCCCTGAAGATGGGGTCGATCCAGCAGAGGTTGAAAAAGACCTGAAGATCGAGAAAGTCACCGTTGGTGAAGTAGTGTGCAGCGCGCACAAGATCGCTCCTGATAAGGTGTGTCCCCCTCTTCACAAGGAGTTCGTAGTACCTGGGGAAAGGCTTGATCATATTGTCCCAGTTTGCGAGGAAGAAGTTCTCGAGGATGAAGAGTTTCTCGTCCTGGGTCAGGTCCTTCGCGTTCTTTCCGCTGATTTCGAGAAAAAGGTCTTTTGCACTCCCCTCGCTGTAGTCTATTAGCTGCTCTATCAGGGAAGGGACCAGGTTGAAGTTCTGCCTGATTGCCGGGAACTCCTTGAGTATCTCGATCATATCGAGATAGTCTTTTGTCCCGTGCAGTCTCACCCAGGGAAGGCGGTAGTAGCCGGTCAGCGGGTCTTTGTAATAAGGCTGGTGCATATGCCAGACGAACGAGACAAAGAGGGGACTACCGGTCATACTGGAAAATATATTCGTCGGGCTTCGCCAGGCCGAACTCCTCGCGCGCAAGCTTCTCCCGGTAAAAGGGGTCTTCCTTCAGAAGTTTGATCTGCTGCCTGATCTGCTCGTTCTGCCTGTTGATCTCTACCAGCTGCCGTTCGAGGCTCAGCTTCGTCCTGTGCAGTTCAAGATACCGGAACAATCCCGCGTCCCCGAAAAGGAGGCTGACCAAAAGGTATACAAAGCTCAGCACCGCAACGGTAAAAAATATTAGTCTCCTCTTCTTGACTTCCGATACGACCTGCTTCCTTAAGAGATTATGCGCGCTCATTATCCGAGGTTGTAAAAGGCCTCCCTGCCCCTGTATTCGGCGGATGCCGCAAGTTCTTCCTCGATAACGAGAAGCCGGTTGTACTTCGCAACGCGCTCGCTACGTGCGAGCGAGCCGGTCTTGATAAAACCGGTATTGCATGCGACCGCCAGGTCGGCGATGGTCGTGTCCTCGGTCTCGCCGGACCTGTGGGATATGACAGCGGTGTACCCGGCGGACCTGGCCATCTCTATGGCATCCAGCGTCTCCGTCATGGTGCCTATCTGGTTAAGCTTGACGAGGATCGAATTGGCCACCTTTTTCTCTATCCCCTTCTTCAGTATGCTCGTATTCGTCACGAACACGTCGTCGCCGACAAGCTGCACCTTCTTTCCGAGTTCCGACGTCAACGCGGCCCAACCGTCCCAGTCGTTTTCCGCAAGTCCGTCTTCGATCGAGAGCACCGGATATTTCGATACCAGCCGCCCGTAATATCCGATAAGGTCCTTATATGAAGCCTTCTTGCCTTCGAAGCGGTATGACCCCTTCTCATAGAACTCGGAGGCGGCGACGTCGAGGGCGATAAAGACGTCCTTGCCCGGCGTATAGCCGGATTCCTTCACCGCCTGGAGAATAAACGTGATCGCCTCTTCATTGGTCTCCAGATTCGGCGCAAACCCGCCTTCGTCGCCGACCGCGGTGTTCAGGCCCTTCCCCTTCAATATCTTTTTCAGGGTATGGAATATCTCGGCGCCTGCGCGCAGCGCAGAGGAAAAATCGGGCAATCCGGCCGGCATCACCATGAACTCCTGTATGTCGAGGTTATTGTCGGCATGGGCCCCCCCGTTCAGGATATTCATCATGGGGACCGGAAGTACCTTTGCATTCAGCCCGCCGATATGCCTGTATAACGGCAGGCCGGCCTCGGCGGCCGCCGCCCTGCAGACCGCGAGCGAGACACCGAGGATGGCGTTGGCGCCAAGCCTGCGCTTGTTGTCCGTACCGTCAAGCTCCACCAGAAGACGGTCGATATAGACCTGTTCGGAAGCGTCGATCCCGCGTATCCTGGGGGCGATCTCTTCGAAGATATTCTTTACCGCCTTCTGCACGCCCTTGCCGTGGAACCTCTTTCCCCCGTCTCTGAGCTCCAGGGCCTCGCGTTTACCGGTTGAGGCGCCTGAGGGAACTGCCGCCCTGCCGGTGACGCCGCTCTCAAGATATACGTCCACTTCCACGGTCGGGTTTCCCCTGGAATCCAGGATCTCCCGAGCAACTACGTCCACGATTTCGCCCATTGACGCCTCCTAGGAATTATTAGATGTTATCGCTCTTACAGGTACTGCCGGATCAGACTCTCCACCCTTTCCATGTCTATGGATTTATCGTTCAGTTCAGACCTGTTTCCGATATGCCTCAGCGTCGTCTCCAGGTAGATCCTGAAATGCCGAATCCTGTCGAGCAGCTTCTTGAAGTCCGCCCCGGTCACGGCCTCTTTTTTCGCAGTGTTGATCTCGTTGAAGAACACGGCAAATTCCTCATAATCATCATGCCTCAACAACCTGAACGTAAAACTCTCAAAATATAACATATAATTCCTGAGGGATTCAAAGACCTTGAGCCGCCCTCGGACGTTCCCCGCCTTTTCTTCGAGCATCGAGATAAACCGGTGAAGCACGAAAATGTCCTCCCGGAGGCGAATGGACTGCTGCAGCCTCGTCACGAAACTGGCAAATACCTCTTCTCCGGGGATTTCGGGCCTGAAGTACTGCGTCAGCTGGACAATGCTCTGTTCGGTCAGGTTCTTCAGTATGCCGTGGCAGTTCTCTATCTTCCCCCGGAAGTGGGGGGAAGCCTTCTTGCGCAGGATATCGCGCATTTCCTGGAGATAGACACGCCTGTTCTCCATCGTGAACTGATAGGCGATCGATTTCAGGAGCATCTCAAGTTCCGGGTCCCCTATCTTTCGCAGCGCTTTTTCGATATACCCCTGAAAGGCGCCGATCTCGGACTTCATCAGAATAAGTATTACCAGGGAAGAGTTGAGTGAAACGGGGCGCTGCGTCTCGATATCGATACACCTCATGAAACGCAGGAGCCTGAAGAGATACACGTAGATGACCGATATCTGTTTTTTCACTTCGGGCCTGTCGATCGACCTGACGACTTCCGAAACAATTGAATGGGTTATCGTATCGAATTCAGGGTTCAGGCCCTTGCTGAAGGGGTTGAAACACCTGTTTTCCCTGATCTCCTTGCCGATCATATGGCCTATGTTCATAAAACCCATATAAGAGATATTCCCCGTGCGGACGAGGTCGGAGATGACACCCTTGAGGTTTATGAAGGAATCGTAGAGAAGGTAAAGCCCTTTTTCAGGCGTATCCTGCCGGTAGAGGGTCTCGCGGAAGTCGTCCCTTTTTCGCGCGGTGAGGAGCTCCGTCTCGGCGAATTTCTGGAACCAGTACGCGTTCTTCCTGTTCTCCGGGATGACCACTTCGAGTATGCCGAGGACCCGCAGGATGGTATCCCGCGCCGTCATCAGTTCTTCATAGAAGTTCTTGTTTGTCAGGTCCTCGTTGGAAAAGGGGAGGTTTTCGACATTGAAGAAACGGTCAAGGGCCCGAAGAAGGACGTCGAGTTCGGAAAAGAGCGGATGATTCGTATTTCTTGCTTCCCGGGCCCAATCCTCTGTCTCCTCTTTCCTCAGCATGGGATCTCCGTCTGACGCTCATTTTTTCGGCACATGGATCGCTTCGCCGTGCAGTTCCTCAGCGGCCTCCATGATGCCCTCCGACAGCGTCGGGTGGGCATGGATCGTCCCGGCCACCTCCCTGACCGTGCGTCCGGTCCTCATCGCCACGGCAATCTCGTGGATCAGGTCGGAGGCGTGAGGGCCGATGATATGACCGCCCACGAGCCTGTCCGTCTGCTCCTCAGCGATAATCTTCACCAACCCCGCAATCTCTCCCATGGCGTGGGCCTTCCCGAGCGCCCTGAATTCGAAATGCCCGGTCCGGATCCTGAGACCTTTCTCCTCTGCTTCCTGCTCCCGCAGCCCCACAGATGCGATTTCAGGAGAAGTGAATATAGCAGACGGCACGACATCATAATCCATGGCGCCCTCCATCCCTATCACATTCCCCGCTGCGACGATGCCCTCCCTTGATGCCTTATGGGCCAGCAGCATTCCGCCGGTCACATCGCCTATCGCGTATATTCCGGGAACGCTCGTTTCCATCCTGCGGTTGACCGGGATGTCCCCCCGCTTCCCCTTTACGATGCCGACGTTCTCGAGACCGATGCGGTCGCTGTTGAACGTCCTGCCGATCGAGACGAGCATCTTTTCGGCAACCAGTTCCCTGCCGTCTCCGAGGAAGGCATGCACGCCGTCTTCACGGACTTCGGTCTTCTCGACCCGCACCCGGGTAATCAGCTTGATTTTCTTCTTTTTCAGCTCCTTTTCGAGCAGTGCGGATATCTCGGAATCCTCGGTCGCCACCGCCCGGTCCATCATCTCGACGATCGTGATCTCAGAGCCGAGTTCCCGGTAAATGCATGCGAATTCGCAGCCGATGACGCCCGCACCCACGATAAGCAGGCTCTTCGGGATTTCGGTAAGCTGCAGCATGTCCGACGAGGACAGGATATGCCCGCCGTCGAATGGAAGAGCCGGTATCTGGGCGGGCCGCGAACCGGTGGCGAGAATCACGCTGTCGGTATCGATCCGCTCCCTGCCTCCGTCTTTCAGCGTCACCTCGATCTCTTTCGGCGACATGAGCACGCCTCTGCCTTCAATAAGGCCGATGCCCCAGCTCTTAAAGAGCGCCCTGATCCCCTTTACCTGGATCCCGACGACTTTGTCCTTTCTCTCGATGATCTTCGCGAGATTGGGCACGACACTACCGCTGAGTTCCAGCCCGAATTTCTCGAGCTCCTTCGTTTTGGCCAGCACGTCGCACGAGGCGATCATCGTCTTTGTGGGTATGCAGCCCCGGTTCAGGCAGGTCCCCCCTACCTCGTCGTCCTCGATCACCGTCACCTGCGCTCCCAGCTGGGCTGCCCTGATCGCCGCCACGTAACCGCCGGGACCGGAGCCGATCACGGCCAGTTTCATTTGGCTTCCTCTTCGATGTACTTCTCATACTCGGTCGCGTCCATCAGATCATCCACCTCGGACGGGTTTTCGAGTTCGATGACCGCGATCCATCCCTTGCCATACGGGTCTTCGTTGATGACCTCCGGAGACTCGGAAAGTTCCTCATTCACCTTGAGTATCTTCCCGCTCACAGGCGATATCACCGCAGATGTGGCCTTCGTAGACTCTATCTCGGAGATCTCGCTGTTCGCATCCACGTCATCCTCCAACTCAGGCAAGTCGATATACACGATGTCACCAAGAGCGTCCTGCGCGTATTCCGTGATTCCGATGGTCCCTTTTTTTCCTGATACCTTCACCCATGTGTGTTCCTTATGGTACCTGACGTCATCGGGGTTCATTGTCTCCTCCTTTGTGCTCACTTTCTCAGTGGTGATTTCTTTTCACAGCGTTTTGCTGCCGTCAATCTGCATTGTTCCGTAACCACGTCCCGCAGGAAGACCTTTGTCCCCCCCGACCGGGTAAATTTACTATACCATTAAAATCTCTCCCGCGAAATCAAAATTTCACCTTCTTCCGCAGCTCGATTATTTTTTCGAGCGCCGCTTCCGGGGTGAGCCCCTCAGGCTCGATATTCATTATGTCGTTGACGACCGAGTCCCTGGCCGAGGAGAAGAGATCGAGCTGCTCCCTCTTGCGCTTTGCCTTGCCGCTGGCAAGCTTGGGCTTGCCGGCCTCGTTGAGTTCCTCGTTCTCGAGATTGTGAAGCACTTCCTTCGACCGTTTGATGATGCTTTCGGGAATGCCGGCAAGCCTCGCGACCTGAATCCCGTAGCTCTTGTCGGCCGGTCCCTCCTCGATCTTCCTGAGAAAGATGATCTCATCCCCCCACTCCCGAACCGACACATTGAAATTCTTTACCCCGTCCAGCGTCAGGGCCAGTTCGGTCAGCTCGTTGTAATGCGTCGCGAAGAGTGTGCGCGCCCTGATTTTGGAAACGATATGTTCGGCGATCGCCCAGGCTATGCTTATCCCGTCAAACGTGCTCGTCCCCCTGCCTACTTCGTCGAGTATGATAAGACTCCCTGCAGTGGCATTGTTCATAATATTGGCCGCCTCGATCATTTCGACCATGAACGTACTCTGTCCCCTCGACAGGAAATCCGACGCGCCGATGCGGGTAAATATCCGGTCCGTGATCCCGATCTTTGCGGCCGAGGCCGGGACGAAACTCCCCATCTGGGCCATCAGCACGATAAGAGCGACCTGTCTCATATAGGTTGACTTCCCCGCCATATTCGGCCCGGTCAGGATATGCAGCATGGTGTCGCGGGTGTCGATGAGGGTGCTGTTCGGAATAAACCGCTCATCGGAAAGGACGCGTTCGAGAACCGGGTGCCTCCCGTCGGCGATTTCGATCAGCGGCTCTTCACAGATCTCCGGCTTCACATAATTATATCGTTTGGCGACCACTGCGAGGGCCGCAAGGAAATCCACAGCCGCGAGCGCGTTCGCCGTCTTCATCAGCGCATCGGATTCTTCCTTCACGGATCCCAGGACCCGCCTGAATACCTCGTATTCCAGGTTCTTAAGCCTCTCTTCGGACCCGAGGACCTTGCTCTCGTATTCTTTCAGCTCCGCGGTGATGAACCGTTCACTGCCGACGAGGGTCTGTTTTCGCACATAGTCTTCGGGCACCAATTCGAGGTTCGCCTTGGTGACCTCGATATAATAGCCGAAGATCCTGTTATAACCGATCTTCAGGGAAGATATGCCCGTTCTCTTCTTCTCCCTCATCTCCATCTCTGCGATGAAGTCCTTGCCCCTCGTCGAAATGCCCCTCAGCGAATCGATCTCCGCGTGATGGCCGTCTTTTATGATTCCGCCGTCCCTGACGCCGGGGGGCGGGCTGTCGACTACGCTCTTTTCGATCAGCTCCCTGAGCAGGGAAAACTCTCCGACGTCGGCGGCAAGGGTCTTCAAAGAAAATTCCGTCGAACGTTCAAGCGATTTCCTGAGTTTCGGGAGACTGACAAGAGAATGTTTGATCGCAATCAGGTCGCGCGCATTCGCCGCCCCGGAAGACACCCTCGAGGCGAGCCTTTCGATGTCCTGCACTTTCCTCAGGAGCGTCCGCAACGATTCGAGGAGTTCGAAGTCCGTCACGAGGTATTCGACCGCATCGAGCCTTGCGGAGATCTCCGCGGTCTCGGTCAGCGGCCTCAATATTCCGGCCCTCAGAAACCTCCCCCCCATCGGGGTCAGCGTTTCGTCGAGCACCTGAAGAAGCGTTCCGTCGCGGGTGCCGTCCTTCAGGTTGTGGGTCAGTTCAAGGTTCCTCTGGGTCGGCGCGTCGAGAAACATGTTCGCGGTCTGCCTGAGCGTCGTGATCTTTTTGAATCCGATCATGTCCTTCTGCGCGGTGTCCAGGTAGGCGATCAGCGCACCGGCCGCAGAGATCGCCGCATTAAGACCCTCGCATCCGTATCCTTCCAGAGACGAGACCCCGAAGTGGCCGAGGAGAAGACGGTAAGCCTCCGGGTAATCGAACAGCCAGTCCCCGGCGCCGGAGAGGTAGAAACCGGCAAGCGCCTCGCGGTAATGAATATTGTCTTTGGCGCTGTCGGGCAGAAGCACTTCCTTCGGCTCAAACCTGCTCACCTCGTCCTCTACGCTCTCCGCCGTCTCGAAAACGACGAACTCGCCGGTCGAGATGTCCGCCGCAGCGATACCGTGCCTGCCCCCCTGCGGAAAGACACTTAGGATGTAGGTGTTCTCTTTCGGGTTTTCAGGGGTGTGGGTGCCGGGCGTAATTATCTTCACCACATCCCGCGTCACAATTCCTTTTGCCTCTTTCGGGTCTTCCATCTGCTCGCAGACCGCTACCTTGTGACCTGCCTTGATCAGTTTGGCGATGTACGATTCGGCTGCGAAATAAGGCACCCCGCACATAGGGATCGGGTTGTCCTTCGACTTTTCTCTCGTGGTGAGCGCGATCTGGAGCACCTTTGAGGCGGTCTCGGCGTCCTCGCCGAACATCTCGTAGAAATCCCCGAGCCGGAAGAGGACTATGGCGTCGCCGTATTTTTCCTTGATGCCGAAATACTGCTTCATCAGCGGCGTGAGTTCTGACATACCAGATATTAAATAATATCGCACGGGTAAAGTGCAACAGATGAGGCGGCAGCCCTTCGAAAGATGAAGTCTTACAAAAAAAGGACCCTCGCGGTACTATGTCTGATAAGATAGTGACCTTTTTTCTTTAATCTATAAGCCCTTGCGGGCGGCTTACCCGGCGTGGCCCTGGCCGTTTTCCTTGACTTATTCCCCTGATTCTCTTTATAATTCTAGATACTTTTTCGGTCTTTAAAAATGAAAATCGTCATCGAAGATATACCCGACGAGGGCCTGATTGTAGATCTTGAGGAAAAGCTGACCCCAGAAGAAGTTTCGCTCTCGTGCACGGCCAGGTCCAGGCTTTCCCTGAATAAGGTCGGCACCGAGATCGTGATCACCGGCAGGCTGAAGGCCGATATGGACCTTCAGTGCAGCAGGTGCCTGAAGGATTTCAGACAGACCCTCGACATCCCGGTGAACGTAGTCTACCACCCGATCGAAGACGCCGGCGACGAAAGACACGCCCTGAAGGATGACGAGATGGACATGGGATTTTATAAAGGCGAGGAA
>JAJYLU010000050.1 GCA_021787505.1 Nitrospirota bacterium
TGGGGCCAGAACCCCGCCTGCTCAGGTTCCAACGCCGGCAAGGTGAGAAAGGCGCTTTCCAAACTGAAATGGATGGTGAATGTAAACCTTTTCGACAATGAGACCGGCTCGTTCTGGCGTGGCCCCGGGATGAACCCCAAGGACGTGCAGACCGAGGTCTTCATGCTCCCGGCCTGCTTCTCGGTCGAGAAGGAGGGGAGCATCACGAATTCGGGAAGGCTGGCTCAGTGGCGGTTCAAGGCGATCGAGCCGATCGGACAGTCGAAGTCCGACTCCGACATCATGAACGAGCTCTTCTTCAGGGTTAAGAGGCTATACCAGAAGCAGGGAGGAAAATTCCCGGAGCCGATCATCAATCTTACCTGGGACTACGGCGAGAAGGACGCCGAAGGCAAGGTGAAAGAGGTGAACACCCACAAGATTGCGATGGAGATCAACGGCTATCACCTCGAAGACCTTTACGATAAGAAGGCAGTGCCTCCAAAGCTGATCGCGAAGAAGGGAGATCTCTGCGCCTCATTTGTTAATCTGCAGGACGATGGGACTACCTCCTGCGGCAACTGGATCTATTCGCAGAGCTATACTCAGAAGGACGGCAAGATCATCAACATGATGGCACGAAGGGACAAGTCCGACCCCACCGGTATGGGGTTCTTCCCCGGCTGGGCCTGGGCGTGGCCGGTAAACAGGAAGATCATCTACAACCGCTGCTCGGTCGACCCCCAGGGCCGGCCGTGGGACCAGAAACGGCCTGTCATAAAATGGGACGCGACAAAGATAAATCCGGCAACCAATAAACCGGGTGTCTGGGTTGGCGACGTGCCTGACGGGCCTGCTCCGCCTGAGGCGGCGGAAGGCGGTAAACTGCCGTTTATCATGAAGCCGGACGGCGTCGGGTCGATATTCGGGCCGGGGCTTGCCGACGGGCCTTTCCCCGAGCATTACGAGCCGCTCGAATGCCCGATACAGGAAAACCCGATGTCGAAGCAGTACAACAGCCCAACAATCAAGCTCTGGTACAGCAAGGAAGGCCAGAAGATCGCCCCCGAGGACATCTTCGCCTCGTGCGATGTAAGGTATCCCTTTGTCGCCACAACGTACCGGGTCTCCGAACACTGGCAGACCGGCGTGTTGACAAGGCACGAGCCGTGGCAGCTCGAGATGGTGCCCCAGGTCTTTATCGAAATCAGCAAAGAGCTGGCTGCGGAGAAGGGCATCAAGAGCGGCGACAAGGTGATGGTCTCCTCGGCCCGCGGCAGCCTGTGGGCCAAGGCAGTTGTCACCGGCAGACTGAAACCCTTCAAGATCGCCGGCAACACGGTGCATCAGGTGGGGATGCCCTGGCATTTCGGATGGCAGTGGCCTGCGGACGGCAGCGGCGGAGAGAGCGCAAATCTGCTTACCCCGACTATCGGCGATTCGAACACCATGATTCCTGAGACGAAGGCCTTTATGGTCAACGTCGAAAAAATGTAGGAGGTGAACATGGCTGATACCAAACCAAAAGGTGTACTGGTCGATCTGACAAGATGCATAGGTTGCCGGGGTTGCCAGATTGCCTGCAAAGAGTGGAATGAACGTTCGGTCAAAAAGACCGTGATGTACGGCAATTTTACTAATCCGCCCGAACTCAATTCGGAGTGTTATACGAATATCAGATACATAGAGCAGGATAATGGCGGTGTGCCTGTCTGGAGCTTTGTGAAAAACCAGTGTCTCCACTGCAAAAACCCTGCGTGCGCATCGGTCTGTCCGGTCGAGGCGCTGAAAAAGACGGAGGCGGGACCGGTCACATACAACTTCGAGCGGTGCATCGGATGCCGCTACTGCATGCTGGCATGTCCCTTCTATATCCCGAAATACGAGTGGGAAAAGGCGGTGCCGTGGGTGAGGAAATGCACCTTCTGCTCCGAGAGGGTGGCGAACGGTCTTGTGCCTGCCTGCATCAAGGTCTGTCCGACGCAGACGATGTACTATTCGGATTTCGACGGGGTGAGGGCGGAGGCGGAAAGGCGGATTTCGGAGAACCCCGGCAAGTATGTCAGCCACATCTACGGGAAGGAAGAGGCCGGCGGCACATCGTGGATCTACATTTCCGGCGTGCCGTTCGAGACGCTAGGATTCAATATGGCGATCCCTGCCCAGCCGTATCCTGACCTCACATGGGCGTATATCAAGAAGATCCCTGCCGTGATCGGCGTGGTCATTGCTGCCGGCGCGGTCAGTTGGGCCATCACCAGGCGCAACAAGAATATGGATAAGGAGGAATAGGCATGAAATCGGAAAATGAAATAAAGATGTGGACCCCGACGACAGCGTTCCTGGTCCTTATCATGATCTTCGGCTTAGTGATTATGGTTTACCGCCTCTTTAAAGGACTCGGCGCCGTGACCAACCTCAGCGACCGCTTCCCCTGGGGACTCTGGATAGGCGTTGATGTGCTCGGCGGGGTGGCAATGGCCGCCGGGGGCTTCCTGATCGCGGGGGCGGTGTATATCCTGAATATGAAGAAATACAGGCCTATTGTGAGGGCGGCGATCCTGAACGCCTTTTTCGGTTATCTCCTTGCCGCTACCGCTATAACTCTCGATATCGGCCTGCCATGGAACATCTGGCATCCTATCGTGATGTGGCAGATACATTCGGTGATGTGGGTCGTGGCTATCCATGTGGTCCTATATACCTCGACGCTCGCGACAGAATCGAGCCCGATGTTCTTCGAAAAATTCGGCATGGAGAAGGCGGCCGGCTTTATACACAAGATTATCGTACCGGTCGTGCTCTTCGGCGTGCTCCTTTCAACGCTGCACCAGTCGTCGCTGGGGGCTGTCTATCTGATAGCCGCCAGGAAATTGTCGCCGTTCTGGTACAACTCCCAGGTCCCGACGCTCTTTCTCATCTCGGCAGTAATGATGGGGCTTTCGATGGTCAGCTTTGAAACCATATTGAGCGAAAAGTATCTCGGGCATAAGGCCGATATCGGCATCCTTTCAGGCCTGGCCCGGGGGACCCTGATTACGGGGGTCATCTTATTTATCGCGAAAATCTGGTTTCTCTTCAGGGGGCCCGGCATCCCCGCGGCCTTTAACGGGACCATGGAGGCGAATATGTATCTTCTGGAGATGATCGTAGGTGTTGTCCTGCCGATCATATTGCTTTCGATGAAGAACGTAAGAGAAAACATGAAGAGCATCTTTTTCGTTGATATACTCGTGATTTCGGGTGTCCTCCTGAACAGGCTCAACGTCTCGATCTTCGGAGTATACAGGGACCAGGCTGCGACCGGGTTCAGCTACTTCCCGACCTGGATGGAATTTGTGGTGACCTTCGCCTTTATCGCTTTTGCGATAATCGGTTTCAAGGTTTCCGTGAAATACCTGAGGGTCTTTCCGAAGACGGAAGCGCAGCACTGAGTAACATGTCTGTAAAAGCGGGACACCGGTCGGTGTCCCGCTTTTTTTTGCGCATTAAAAAAAGTGCTTTTTTCCAGGCGAGGCCCCAAAAAAATCAATGACAAGCGGTGTATTTCCTGCGATAATTTCAGTGATGGATAAGATGGAGCCGGACCAATGAAGACGTCACAGCGGGACAGAGACACCTTTATCAAGGAGATATTTGCATCGGTTGCAGAGGATATCGATTTCCTGAGCTCGTTCTTCAGTTTCGGACTCGATCAGGGATGGAGGAGAAGGCTCGTATCCCTTCTGAAGCTAAAAGGGGGGGAGCGGGTACTGGACGTATGTACCGGCACCGGGAAGTTGGCCTTTTTACTTTCACGGAAAGTCGGGGAAAAAGGGTCGGTCCTGGGAGTGGACTTCAGCAGGGAAATGCTTGCCGAAGCCGCCAGAAAGCTTAATGGCAGGCCGTCCAATATCGGTTTCGAATTTTCTGACGCAAAAGACCTGGACTTCCCCGAGAATTCTTTTGATGCGGTGACGGTTTCCTTCGGCATGAGGAACATTCCCGACACCGCCGCCGCGTTGCATGAAGCACACAAGGTCCTTAAGCCCGGAGGAAGGTTTTGCTGTCTTGAGCTCACACCTCCGACAAACCGCTGGATCAAGCCGGCCTATACGGAATACTGCTTCAAGGTCATGCCTTTCATTGCGATGAAGATACTGAAGACCGCTGTGCCGTATAATTATCTCCCGAGATCTATTGAGGCATTTCCGTCGTCCGACGAATTTGCGCGGACTTTGGAGTCCTGCGGATTCAGAGATGTGAGCGTCCATTCAATGACCTTCGGCATTGCAACGATCTTTGTGGCCCGAAAAGGGTGAGCAGGGATTCCTTAAGACCCTGAAATTCGAAATCTCGTTTATCCAGTCGTAGGCATCGGCAGCAAATGCCGGACGCGGCCACTTCTCCAGGAAGCCCGCCGGGCTTATTTCACCATACGGTAAATCATAAAGAGGGCCAGTGGGTCGAGATGCCTGATCGCGGCCCGATAAAGCGGGATGCTCGCGCAGCCGCAGCGACTGCAGTCGGCGTCGCTTCCGTAGGTGCACGGCTTCAGGGTCCCGTCCGCATTGTAGCAATTGCATACCTTGTTGACAGGGCATTTTTCGTTGCTGTTCCACTCTGAGAATTCCCCGTCTTTCCTGAACTGGTTCGCCATTGTTGTGGTCAGGCCCAGGATCCGCCAATATTTCTTCCTCAGCCTCAGAAGTTCGTCCAGGATCGGGTCGCGTTCGTCCACCGGAATGAAGAGACTGCCGTCGTCGCCGGTTCTGTGGGGCGTGTAGAAACTGAATCCCACCCCTTTTATGGGCAACCCTGCCAGCTCGTCGAGGAATTCTTCAAGGTTATGCCGGTTCTGGCGGGTGATCGTCGTATGGACAACCGGTTTGCGCGGGGCCTTCCTGAGGTTTCCTACTGCGCAGTCGTGGGCGCCGTACCCCCTTATGGAGTCATGGACGGCCTTTGTCCCGTCCAGGGAGAGTATCCACTCTGCGTTGATTTGCGTGAAGCCCTGTGTCCCGTTGGTGAAGATGAGCGGGTGGTCGAAGATCTTCGAAGCCGCCTCGCACATCTTCGGACGAAGCATCGGCTCGCCGCCGTAGATAATTGCAGCCGTCATACCCTTGGCCCGGAGGCTTTTCATAAAGGCTACCATTGCGTCGTCGCCCAGTTCTTCCGGTCGTTCCTCTTTCCACCAATAGCAGTGGGAGCATTTCAGGTTGCAGCTGTTCGTGATGTCGATGGCAGCCGTTGTCTTCCTGCGCGTAAATGCCCAGGTATAGAGGAGCCGGGACTTCTTGAATTTCGTCATCTCATCCCGCCGGCCTAGATACGCAGAAGCCGCCATGTGAGCACGCCCCGTCCGCGAATGCCCTGCGGGCATATTCGACGGCAATTTCTCCGGCGGTACTTTCCATGGTGACAAAGAGTTTCTCTGCAAAAAGGTCCTTCAGCTTCGCGGCTGGACCGTGAAAGGTGATGGAATTGCTCAGGATCTTTGTCTCGAGATTGTAAAGGTGAAGGATTTCGCGGAGAGTCTGCGTATACCGTTCTTCCGAAGAGGTGAGTTTCACCACCTCGGCAAAAGGCAGCCCGTCGTGCCAGTTACCCAGCAGATCGAAGACCATGTCGACGAAAGCGAGAATTCTTTTTTTTCGTATCTCCGCAAAATCGGCATAGCGTACCCGCATCGAGAAAAAATCGCTGGAAAATCTCTTTATGAACTCGTGATCGACCTTTTTAGTCATTTCGAAAAGTCCGTCTACATCTGCGGCACCCCTGTCTTTTCCTTCTTCGAAAGCAGCCGCGGCATGCTCGATGATCAACCTGTCCTTGTCAATTTCCTTGAGTACGTTGGCATCGAGAAAATGGCGAAAGACGGAAATAAAAAGTTTCAGAGGAAGGTAATTGCCAAGGCGCGCTACGCAGAGTCTGCTGAAATCCAGCATCATCTCTTTGTCCGCGTCGCACAGCATGTCGACCCTCTTTACCATTTGCCGCCCGCCATGCCTATGCCCAGGTGGGGTCTATTTCCCTACTAATGCATCCCCGGTTATTTTGCTTTTTCCGGAAACCTTCGTTGTCAAATTGACCGTAGCACTGCCGGATACCTCCGCAAAATCACAAACCTCCGCGTAGTCCGATATCTTTGCGTTTCCAAAGACCGAGGCAAAACCGTATACCTTCGCATTACCGCATATCTTCGCCTTGCCGAAGACTTTTGCATTGGCGAAGACCTGAGCATTGTCGCACACTTCGGCGTTGTCAAAGACCCATGCATTCCCAAAAACAAAGGCCTCATCAGAAACCCTTGCATTGCCGCAGATCTTTGCGAAAGGACCTATGTATGCGGTTTCCGCAACGAAGGCCGTCTCGGCAACCAGACCGCTGCCGTTTGGATGATGATGATATTTCACGCCGTCAATGTCCACTGCAGGACCCGTAAACAAGACCTTCACTCCCATAGCTTCCTCCTTCAAAAAATGTTAATGGCCTCGTCTATTTTCATCATATTACCGAATGGTCGTCCCGTCAACTACCGAGCGAGGGACACGGCCGGGCGCAATTGCATTTCGCGGTGAATTCCGTTACATTCTATAGTGAACGTATGGCAAAGGTGCACTACAGAAGGAGGTTCCTGAAGGGGCTGGTCATTGCCCTGAGGATAGTGCTCTCCTATAAGCTTGCCCGCGTCTTCGCCATATTTCTCTCTCCGGAAGACAGAGCCGCCCGCCTCAGCGAACTTAACAGGAGAAATGCCGCACTCATAAGGGAAAAGTCCCTCGAAATGAAGGGCGTGATGATCAAGGTCGGCCAGTTCCTGAGTTCGCGGAAGGACTTTCTTCCGGACGAGTTTATCGAGGAACTGTCGGAACTGCAGGACCAGGTCCCGCCGCATGACTTCGGGGAGATCAGACAGAGGATAATCGATGAGCTCGGCTCGCCTCCGGAAGAGGTCTTTGCCGAGTTCGAAAAAGAGCCGATCGCGGCTGCGTCCCTCGGCCAGGTGCACAGGGCTGTTTTGAAGGACGGAAGAGAGGCGGCGGTCAAGGTCCAGTATCCCGGCATAGAGAAGATCATCGAGACGGATATCAAGATGTTCGAGGTACTCATACGCCTCATGCGCGGCAGGATGGGGTGGATCGACCTGAGGGTGATCCACGAGGAGTTCTCCAAGATCGTGCGGGCAGAACTCGATTACGTCCAGGAGGGAAAGAACGCCGAGAAGTTCAGACTGAATTTCAGCTCGGACGAGCGGGTCGTCATCCCGAGGGTATACTGGGAATTTTCGAGCGGGAAGGTCCTCACCCTCGAATTTGTCGGAGGGATCAAGATCACCGAGTGCGCGGTGATCAAGGCATCAGGCGTGGACTGCCGGATGCTGGTGAACCTTCTTGTAGAAACCTATGCGAAGATGATCTTCGTCCATGGCTTCTTCCACTGCGACCCGCATCCGGGGAATATCTTCGTGGGCGAAGGGACGACGATCGTCTTCGTCGATTTCGGGATGGTGCAGGCGATCACCGACGCGACAAGGAGGAACCTCAGGCGGTATGCCAATGCCATCGTCGAAAACGATGCGACCGCTATCGTCGAGGCGCTCGAAAAGCTGGGGTTTCTGATAGAAGGCGCCGATTACACGGCTATCGTGGACGTCACCCAGGACCTGATCGACAAGTACCGGTACAGCACTCCGGAAGAACTGAAGTCACTGACGGTGGACGACATCGGCGAGGAGCTCGACAATGTCCGCGGCGTCATCAATAACTTTCAGGTTCCGAACTACTTTATCCTTCTTCTGAGGACTATCGGCATGCTGAACGGCATGTCGTACCGCCTGAACCCGGAGGTTAACATCATAGAGATCGCCAAACCCTATATAAAAGAATTCTTCATCGGCACCCGGGAAGAAGGCATAAGCCAGGTCTTCGTCTCCCTGAAGAAGAAATTCCTCGAACTGGCTGACCTTCCGTCTCAGGCCCATGCGTTTCTCATGAAGGCAAACAAGGGGGATCTTTCCTTCAGGATCGGGAAGGCCGACATGCGGGGCATGGCGAAACAGCTCACCTCCCTCTCGGACGTGATGCTCCTTGTGATCCTTACGGTGAACGCCTCCACGGCCGCGCTTTTCTTCGCCTTTCTGGGGAACCAGACGCCTTCCCTCGTTGCCGCCGGATCAGCCGTGCTCCTCAGCCTCTTCTCGGTCTATAAGCTGCTGAAGCGATAGTTGCAGCAAGGCACGATACATGATAGCCTTCAAGAAAGACCAGGAAAGGGACAACTATGAAACGTACGGCAAGTGCAGCACTTATTCTCCTCCTGTTTTCCTTTGCCTTTGCGGACGTGCAGCGATACAGTGTGCCCATCGATAATTCGCCGCAGAAAGGGCCGAAGGACGCCCCGGTCACGGTCATCGAGTTTCTCGATTTCCAGTGACCACACTGCAAGGCGGCCGGGCCGGCCGTCGAGAAACTGATGGATACGTTCAGGGGTAAGATACGGCTTATCATCAAAAACTATCCCTACAAATATCGCGACTATTCCTTCATCGCCGCGGAGGCCGCCCTCGCAGCCCGCGACCAGGGGAAATACTGGGAGATGCACGATCTGTTGCTGAAGAAATCCCCGAAACTCGACAGGGACAGCCTCATCAGTTACGCGAAGGAACTGGGGCTTGACATGAAGAAGTTTACCGAGTCGGTGGACATGAAGAAACATAAAGACGAGATCGACCGCGACGTAAAGCTCGCGCTTTCGCTCGACCTCTACAACACGCCGACCTTTTTTATAAATGGGAGGAAGGTGGTCGGCGATGTTCCTTACGAGTATCTCAAGAAAACCGTCGATGAGGAGCTCCGGAATGCGAGGCATTAGAAGGGCTCTGCGCCATTTAGAGAGTGTAC
>JAJYLU010000051.1 GCA_021787505.1 Nitrospirota bacterium
TCTTCCTCGCGTCGACACGCTTCAGTTTTTTCCTCAGGAAATAAAAGAGGAGTGCGAAGTTGATGCCCGAAGCGAGGGCGTTGGCGAGAGCGAGCCCGGCATGCTTCATAGGCCCCATCAGGGCGAGGCTGAAGCCCACATTCGAAAGTACGCCGACCACCGCAATCTTCACCGGGGTCTTCGTATCCTGCATCGAGTAAAAAGTGGCGGTCACCACCCTCACCCCCACGATCGACCATATGCCGACGGAATAAAAAAGCAGTGCCTCGGATGTCCCCCGGGTCGCCGCATAATCGAACTGCCCTCTCTGAAAGAGCAGATTTACGATCGGTTCTCTTAGGGCGATAAGCCCCGCCATGGCAGGGACCGTTATGAAAAAGAGCAGGCGCAGGGCAAAAGAAAAATCGTCCCTCAGCCTGTCGAAATCTCCCTTGACCGCATGTTCGGACAGGGCAGGCAGGACGGCCATCCCCATGGCAACGCCGAAGATTCCTATCGGAAACTGCGTCAGCCTCATCGAGTAGTAGAGATAGGTAATGCTCCCCGAGGGAAGGTAAGATGCGAGGATGTTGCTCACCACGATATTCACCTGATTGACCGCAAGTCCCATCGTTGCGGGGATGAGCAGGATTGACATCTTCTTGAGACCGGGGTGCCTGAAGTCCGGGGCAAAGCCGAGAGCGTAACCCTTTTTGAAAAAAGAAGGCAGCTGGAAGGCGAACTGGACAAAGCCGCCTGCCAGTATCCCGAACGCAGCGACAATGATCGGCTGGCTCGCTCTTGATTCGAAAAAAACTATGCTCAGGATCAACGTCACGTTGAGCATGGCGGGAGCGAGTGCGGGGATGAAGAAGACCTTCTTCGTGTTCAGCGCGCCCATCACAAGGGCGGCCAGGCTTATAAAGAGAAGAAACGGGAACATGATTCTGGTAAGAAGTACGGTTAATGAGAACTTCTCGGAAGATGAGAGAAAACCCGGGGCGATAGCGGTCACTATCGCGGGCGAAAAAAAGATTCCGGCTAGGCATACCAGTCCTACCACGATCATGATAAACGTAAAAGTGACCTTGACGAGCCGGCGTGCCTCCTCCTCGCCCTGTTTCCGGCGGTATTCCGTAAGCACGGGGATAAAAGCCGAGGACATCGCCCCTTCTGCAAAAAGTTCCCGCAGGAGATTCGGTATCCTGAAGGCCGCAAAAAAGGTGTCCGACAGGCCGGTTGCGCCGAAATACACCGCAAAGATCATGTCCCGGACAAACCCGAGCACCCGGCTTATGAACGTTGCAGCGGACATTACCCCTGCTGCTTTTGCAATCCTGCTTCTTTGGTCCATTTCAGCGCTAATTATAGCAAAACAGCAAGGCATTGCAGAATTACTAGCCTGCTTAAAAATATCTCACCCGGCTTTTCCCGGGGTTCTCCTCTGCATCCAAGCCCTCACCATTCTCGCCTCTTCGTAACTCACCGTGCCGTTGAAGTGCTCTATAACGGGGTTCAGAGCCCATTGTCCCATCGACAGGAAAAGTTCGCCGATCTCTTTCCGCTTCGCCGGATCGACGAGGCGGTCGATATCTACCTCTCGCCCTTCGCGGATAAGCTGTTCAAGGTGTGAGGAGACCGTGGAAGGAGAGAGCTTGCGCAATTTGGCGATATCCTCAAGGGACATTCCCTTTTTGGAAAACTCATAGGTCTCTTCGACCGTCTTGCCTTTCTTCCCGACCTTTGATACTCCTACACGGGATCCGAAATTGTCCGTTTCCCCTTCCGGAACCGCAACATCCGGATTTTCATCCAAATACTTGTTAATCTCCCGAATGAACTCTTCCCCATAGCGCTCAAGCTTTGCGTCGCCGATTCCGCTGATCCTTCTCATGTCCGGCAAAGTCGCGGGAAGGTGTCTGCACATCTCGTGAAGGGTCTTGTCCGAGAATATGACGTAGGGCGGAACGCGATGTTCTTCGGCCATCCTTTTCCTGAGACGGCGAAGCCTTTCGAAAAGGGCTTCATCATACTGTTCGGAACCACTCCCCGCTGCCGGTTTTGTCTTTGATATCACCTCCTGCCTCTTCAGCGCCTTCGCCTCTTCCCTGCCGTAAAGCACGCCAAGGCCCTTCTGAGTCAGCTTCAGCACCGGGTAAGGATCGCCTTCCTGTCTGATCATGTCCTGTGCGAGGAGCTCACCGACAAGGAACCTCCAGTGTTGTTTATCATTATGTTTTCCCACGCCGTAGGCCTTTATTTCATGGTGTTTCAGTTCGCGGACGCGCTTTGTGTCGGCGCCTGTCACGATGTCTACGACATGGCCTATTCCGAACCTCTGCCGGGTCTCCGAAATAGCCGACATTATAAGCTGCGCGTCCACGGTTATATCGATCTGCTCGACGGAGCCTGTGCATATGTCGCAGCCGCCGCAATTATCTTTGGGATAGTCCTCTCCGAAAAATCCGAGGAGCTGTCTCCTCCTGCAGACATTGTGGGATGCATACTCAACGACCCGATTAAGCTTGCGAAGCAAAATGGAGCGTTCGTTCTCGTCCTCTATCCTGTCGATGAAATATCGGACCTTCGGGATGTCCCCCCTGCCGAAAAGAAGCAGACAATGGGCCGGCTCTCCGTCACGCCCGGCGCGGCCCGTTTCCTGGTAATAGCTTTCCATATTCTTGGGAAGGTCCGCATGGAGGACGAACCTTACGTTCGATTTGTCTATGCCCATTCCGAAGGCGATCGTCGCCACGATCACCTGAGCCTCATCCCTGTTAAACGCCTCCTGGTTTTTGTTTCGCTCCTCTGGGGACAACCCCGCGTGATAAGGGAGGGCGCCGATCCCTTTGGAAGCAAGGAAGTCGGCAGTCTCCATCACCGAATCGCGGGTCGTCCGATAAATAATGCCCGATTCGGCGTGATGAGCCCTGAGGAACCCGAGCATCTGGGATTCAACCCTTGATTTCGGCTTCACCTGATAGAAAAGGTTCTCCCGGTTAAATGAGGCCCGGACAATAAGGGGGATCCTGAGGCCGATTCTTTGAATGATATCTTCCTGGACTTTTTGGGTAGCGGTGGCGGTAAAGGCCGCGACCGGCACATCCGGGAATTCTTTTGGGATGAGAGAGAGGCTGAGATAATCCGGACGGAAGTCGTGGCCCCATTCGGATATGCAGTGGGCCTCGTCTATGGCAAAAAGCGAGATGGGGAAGGTCTTCAGGGCTGCGAGGAAATGAGGCATCGCAAAACGCTCGGGCGCAATATAGAGGAGCTTTATCGTGTTCCGCTTCAAAGCAAGGTACACATCGGACATTTCCTCTGCGGTCATCGAGCTGTTCATAAATGCAGCCGGTATCCCGTTCTCGCGCGCCGAATCGACCTGGTCTTTCATCAGGGAGATGAGAGGGCTGATTACAACTGCCGTGCCCCCCGTCATTTTTGCCGGAAGCTGATAGCATAGTGATTTTCCGCCACCTGAAGGCATCACCGCAAAAACGTCCTTTCCGGCAAGAATGCTCCTGATGATATTTTCCTGATTCGGCCGGAAAGTCTGAAAACCAAAGACCGTCCTCAGTGTGTCGATCATCGTTTAAAGATCCCCTTTTCGATATCTTCGCCTAACGAATCACCGCATATTATCTTAGCACAAAAATCCGCCGGCGCCCGCCAGGGCCACATCGGCATCTTGAAAATCCTTTTCGACAACCTTTACAATTCGTTATGTCGATTTTAGATATGATCGTGGAGCGGAAAAAAGAACGTCTGTTATTGGCAAGGCTCAGGAAGCCTCTGTCCGAACTAAAGGCTGTCATTCGCGACATGGAACCTCCACGCGACTTCCACGGGGCCATAAGGAGAGGGGCAGGACCCATCAGGATGATCGCCGAGATCAAGAAATCGTCTCCCTCAAAAGGTCTTATCAGAAAGGATTTCGATCCTGTTGCGATCGCTTCTATCTATGAGCGGAAGGCGGTCGATGCGGTTTCAGTCATAACCGAAGAGGACTTTTTTCGCGGCAGGCTCGATTTTCTGCCCGGCGTAAAAAATACGGTCGCTATACCGGTTTTGAGAAAGGACTTTGTCTTCGATGAATATCAGATCTATGAGGCAAGGGCGAACGGGGCCGATGCGCTTCTCCTGATCGCCTCTATTCTCGGCAGCTCCCAGGCGTCTGATTATCTCCATCTTGCGCGGGAACTCCGCATTTCTGTCCTCCTTGAGGTCCACGACTCCGAAGAACTCGGGAAGGCCTTGGAGACAGAGGCCCGGATAATCGGCATCAACAACAGGGACCTCAAGACGATGACCATTGATCTTGCCACATCGGTCAGGTTAAGGAAGGCGATCCCCGACAACCGGATCGTGGTGAGTGAAAGCGGAATCAGCAGAAGGGAAGACGTGATCGCGATAGAATCCGCGGGGATCGATGCGATGCTGGTCGGGACCTGCCTCATGGAATCCGAAGATATAGGGGCGAAAATCGATCAGCTGCGTGGAGCGTAACTCCCGTCGAATTCAGGGGGTTTTCAGCGGCACCGGCCCCTCTGGCATTCAACCATAGGGTTATCTCAGATAATACCCACCGTAGATATAGATGAAATGTCCCTGGATGGTGTAGGAGTCTCTTTTCCAGGAGTCCGGAAGAGGCCAGTACGGCTGGCCATCCTTAAGGGCCTTGATCGCTGCGTCGTCGAGCATCTTATAACCGGATGTCCTGACCAGCTCGACCGCACCCAATCTGCCGTCCTTCAAGATGGTAAAACGGATCTTCAGGTCTCCATAAATGCCCTTTGCGGCCGCCTCAGGCGGGTATACCCATATGCTTTCTATCTTTTGTCTGAGGTTCCTCATATAGCCCGCATAGCGGTAATCTTCGGTATCGAACGTAATCGAATCGTCTTTCTTCGGCCGTCCTTTGCCGGCCTTCTCTCCTGAATCATTTCTGGCGATCTCTTCTATCGTCTTTCTGTCGAAGAGGGCGTCGCGGTCCGCGTAGCCCGGCTTCGCCGACTCTACCGCGTTTCCTCTCTCCCCGGTCCCTTTTTCACCTGTTTTCGCCTCGCCTCCCTTCTTGCCTCCCTCCGAGGGCTTCGGGGGTACGCCTTCGGGCAGGGGTTTCCCGGTTTCTTTGCCCTCTCCCGGCACAACCGGTGTTTCCAGCGGCAGCGGAGGACGGCTCGGCAACTGCGGAGGGAGCCGCCGTGGCGGAGGTACCACCCGGGGCCTGGGAGGAAGCTCCGGCAGCGGTTTTGGCACGGGGAGAGGACGGATTTCCGGCTTTTCTAATTCTTCCGGCGTCACAAGGTTCGTTACAAATTCCTTTGCCTTTTTTATCTTGGGTTCAGGAACGAAATACAGGCCCGTGAAGAGCAAAAAATGAAAGGCCAGTGAGACAATCAGAAATTTCTTTATCGTCAATTCGAAAACTTCCTGTGTGCTTAATCTTTCATGAAGTTGCTGCGCTCAGATCAGAAACCTGGAGGGAACGGGCAGTGAATCTTCGCCTTCCTCACCGAGGATTGACCGTTAAGGAAGTATGCTGAAATCTTGAAAAAATACTTCTCGACCGAGCCGGAGATGGTGCAGTCCCGGTTCTCCGCCCAAGTTTTCGTCTTCTCGTTATTGTTGATGGCGACAATAAGATATATCAGGTTCGCGGCCATTCCCCTGATATCCTCCGGGCTTGGATTCGGCAGTCCTTTCATATGCCCGAACTGAGTGTGGGAGTGGAAATCTCCGATAATCTGCAGCCGGTCGAACCGCGCCAGGATGGGGTCGATCTTCTTATGACTTCTGTCATGGGACACTACACCCTTCGGCCGTCTCGCCGCAGTCTGAAAGCTGAAGGCATGCTCGATGATAAAGCGGTCTTCAAGCTTATAACCGAGAAGAAAGCCGAGGCATTCGCGTTTATATACTTCGGCCGAGCTCAGCAGCAGATCGAGAAAAGCGTTTTCGGATAAGTATACTCTCATTATTTCAATGCTTGGGAAGCCGCACGGAGAGTACCGGGCACGGGGCGTTCCGGACCACCTGTTCCGCCGTACTGCCGAAAAGCACCCTGTCTATTCCCCTGCGGCCATGCGTGCCGAGTACGATCAGATCGATCTCGTTCTCTCCCGTAAATTTCGTGATTTCCTCATTAGGTATGCCTTTGAGGACTATATGCTCTACACCCTGGAGTCCCCGCATCTCGTCGAGAAAGATCTTTTCAAGCTCGGCCTTGGCGCTCTTTTCCATATCCTGATAAATCTCGTCGATCGATACGTGCGGCACATACCAGCCGACGGTCTTGGCAACGTCGAAGATCACGTGGATGATATAGAGTTTCGCACCGTACCGGCGGGCCATGTCCACGGCATAGGGAAGGGCATGGGAAGAACCTTCCGAGAAGTCCGTCGCGAAAAGAATCTTCTTAATCTCCATCTCAAACCTCCCTTAAGTATTGTGAGGCATGTTCCGGCGAGGTGGGCAGGACATAGAAACCCGAGCCCCATTCGAACCCGCTGGTACGCAAAAGCCTCGGCATGATCTCGACATGCCAGTGGAAATCCTCTCCAAGCGTATGCCAATGATCCTTCCGGGGTATTCTGTTCGGAGCGGAATGGATGAAATAATTGAAAGAGAGGCCGGGAAATGCGGCCCTCAGCTTTTTTATCACCGCTGATAGTATGAGCGCCATGTCTTCAATCTCTTCAGTCACGATATCCTGGAAGGCACAGCAATGCCTCTTAGGCGCGATCCACGATTCAAACGGGAACTTCGAGGCGTAAGGGCAAAATGCAATAAAGTGCCTCGTCTCGAGAATCAGCCTGCTGCCGACCCGGAGTTCCTCCCTGATGATGTCGCAAAATATGCACCGCTCTTTATACGCGAAATACTGCTTGGCGCCATCCAACTCCTCCTTGACGCGCTTCGGTATGACCGGGGTGGAGGCGAGATAGGACACGGGATGGGAAAAAAAAGCGCCTGCTTCCCGCCCGGAGTTTTTATAGATGAGCGTATAGCGAAGCCGCGGGTCTTTTTCGAGATCGGCCATCCTCTCTTTGTACGTGGTGATCACCTTGCTCATCTGCTCAAGCCCCATCTCTTCCGGTCTCACTGAGTGCTCGGGGGATTCGACGATGATCTCGCTCGCGCCGATACTGTTCATCCTGTCGTACATGCCATCCCCTCTCCTGCCGAGTTCGCCTTCGACCTTGAAGACGGGAGAGAAATGGGGGATCACCCTTGTGGCCCAGCCCCTGCCTCTTCCCGGCAACGACATAATCTCCGCAGCCGTCTCTTTTTCCCTGCCGGCGCAGAGGACGCAGTTCTTTTCCGTATCGTCATCCCGTGTGACAACATAGTCCGCCGGTGACTTTGGCTGACCCAGGACAGCAATCCACCTGCCCAGAAGAGGGTCCTTTCTCAATTCATGAAGATCGGTTCTTTCCATACAGTATCCGCAAGCCTTCAAGGGTCAACTCCGGGTTCACCTCGTGGGGCCTGTCGATAAACCTGTCCATAGCAATCGCATGCCCGCCTGTCAGGACCAGCCGAAATGGGCATCCCGCCTCTTTTTCGATCTCGGAAAGAATTCTTTCCACGGCCCCTGCCGTCCCGAAGTATAACCCTGCCCTGATGCACCCTTCCGTATCTGCCCCTAGGGCCCTGACCGGGGGCTCCAGCGCCACCTCACGCAGCAGGTATGCCCCTCTGCCGAGCATTGAATTCATTAATCCCAATCCGGGCATTATGCTCCCCCCGATCAGGTTGTGATGCCGGTCGACCGCTGTTATCGTGGTAGCGGTCCCGAAATCCGCAACCGCAACAGGCGCTGTGTAGAGTGCGTCCGCCGCGACTGCATCAGCGATCCTGTCCGCGCCCAGTTTATCAGGCTCATCGACTTTAAGATTCAGTCCTGTATTCATCCTGAAATCCACGATCATGACGGCCGCATCTTCGTCTTCAGTCAGTTTCCTGAGGGCATCCAGTAGCGTCCGGTTGTGGCTAAGAACTACAGATGATATTATACCGCCAATGCCCCGCTTTTTTTCTATATGGTTGCGAGACATGAAATCGTCCATGAGGTGCAGATATTCTTCCGCTCCTCTCAAAGGATGCGTGTCCACCTGCTGGGCAAAGAGTCTCTTATCAGTAAAATATCCTATATTTATCTTGGAGTTACCGACATCAACGGCGATCAGCACCAACAACCTCCTGCACCAATAAAGAAAGAATAATATTTATAAAACCGACTCCGGCGATTTTTATCCGGCCTCACTTAAGCATTCCCCCGCCCGGAGAAAAAATCTTTTCATAACAAGGAAATACGCGTATTCTTATTATTATTTAAGAAATAAAGGGTAATCTGTTTTCCACCGCTCGGCAGCGGCAAAAAGTTTACAAAACACGCCGGCAAAACCGCGCCTCCAGTCTATGAAAAGAAATAAATCCATCCCTAATACTAATAGAAACAAGGTCAATTTTACCGCAATTCCATAACATCTCCGCTGCTGATCCTTCTCTTCCCACCGGATCCCAACTGCAAAATCAGCATCCCATTATCATCTATCGTTTCGGCAACACCCGAAAGGACCTCATTCCCGAGAACAATCCTCACTTCCTTCCCGATGGTGGAAGACAGACTTTTCCATTCTTCCAGTAACGGCCGTCTGCCCTCGTTGGCAAGTATCTTGTACCATCGCTCCAGTTCCCGCAATATCTCAATGATAATCCCGACTCTTGAAAATGTCCGGCCAGCTTCGGTTCTTGCAGACGTGACAATTCCCCTCAACTCCTCAGGAAA
>JAJYLU010000052.1 GCA_021787505.1 Nitrospirota bacterium
TTTAGCAAAGAGGGGCGAGGGGAGATTTTCCGGAAATGTGCATTCAATTATGAGACCTTTAATATTTAGGCCGATACATTGGTACTGCTCGAAAATCTCTTCTAACAAGGGTGCGATTTCTATAAGTATCTTTCCTCTAGGCATATCAGATCCCCCGCATAGAAAGCAGGTTACCAGCAATTAGAGTCGATGTCAAGTGAATACCCTGCGGCGGGTGTGCGTCCTGAAATTTGGTTTTTGCATAAAGGCAGCGAATTGGCTATACTATTGTAGACATTACTCTACAATAGGGAGGTTCCCTTATGGATGTGATTGAGGGCATTGAGGCACGCAGGGAAGCAGTTTTACAGGAGATGCGATCCATTAAGAGCATGAAACGAGGGACGATCAACGAGCAGTATCTGAAGGTCCCTCAAAAAGGATCTTCAAAACCCGCGCTGAGAGGCCCTTACCATGTTCTATCGCGGCGTGAAGGCAACAAGACCGTCAGCGAAAGGTTAACCACGCCTGAGCAACTCGAGCAGGCACGCAAGGATGTTGAAGCCCACAAACGCTTCACAGGCCTCTGCAAGGAATTCGAGGGGCTGACCGAACGACTGGGGATACTACAGGGGCAGCTTTCTGGCATGGAGGAAAAAAAACGGTCGAAACGCAGATTGAAGCCTTCGCCGAGGTCCAAAGAGTAATCGACGTTGTGTCAAAGGCGGCAAGGATCGACCTTGAAGCCGTAGAGGCAGCGATAAGGGCCGCGGTGCTTTCGGCGGGGGCCGACATATGCACGGAACTGCTGAAGGCTACGGGGAAGGGGAGAAGGTCAGCGCAAGTTATCTGCGGATGCGGACAGGTAATGAGAAGCACGGGTATTGAGCGGAAGGTTCTTACCACTGTCCTGGGCGCGGTACCATTTGATAGGTCACGGTTTGAATGCCCGCAATGCGGGGCGTCCCGTTATCCGGGAGATGAGGAGCTTGATATCTCGGGCACTACACGTTCGCCCGGCGTCAGACGAATGACGGCAAGGGCGGGAAGCCGTCAACCCTTCAAAGAGGCCAGGGAGGATTTGAGGGTCTACGCCGGCATTGAAGTCAGCCCCAAGGACGTTGAACGCGTGGCGGAGCGTATCGGCGAAACGATAGCGGCATGGCAGAGAACTGAAAACGAAGCGCTTTTGGCCGCAGCTATTCCCCGTAGTAACGAAAAGACCATCCCGGTGCTCTATGTCGAAATGGACGGCACGGGAGTGCCTATGGTTGCGTCCGCGGTTGAGGGACGCAAGGGAAAGCAGCCCGACGGCAGCGCCAAAACCAGAGAGGTGAAACTTGGGTGTGTCTTTACGCAGACCTTTACCGATGCTGAGGGGTTCCCGGTGCGCGATCCTGATTCGAGCAGTTTCGTAGGCGCCATTGAGACGGCTGATTCCTTCAGCAGCCGTATTGAAGCGGAAGCTGTGCGCAGGGGACTCTATGAGGCGGAAAAGGTCGTCGTTCTGGGCGACGGCGCAGTATGGATTCGACAACTCGTGGAGATGCATCTCCCTCGGGCAATTCAGATTGTAGATTTATATCATGCAAGAGAGCACCTATCTGATCTTTGCAGAGTTCTCTTCAGCTCCGATGAGAAAAAGATGATACATCACCGTATTCGCTGGTGGCATGACCTCGACCAGGGAATGGTTGAAAAAATTATCAACGAGGCTCGAATGCGGCTTCCCGCAGATGCGGAAACCAGAAAAAAGGCAGAAGCTGAACTCAACTACTTCAATGAGAACAAGGAGCGAATGCGTTACGCTGAATTCAGAAAACAGGGGTTCTTCGTAGGCTCAGGCGTCGTGGAAGCCGGCTGCAAGCACATCATCGGTTCCCGTCTTAAACAATCAGGCATGGAGTGGACTGTCAGGGGCGCAAATGCCATCATTGCCCTCCGTTGCCTTATCCACTCCGGAAGGTTTGAAGAGTTTTGGGAATCCCGCGCTGCATAAACCTTCCAGTTGCATAAAGATTGTAAATTAACAGCCACAAAAGCTTGATTGACGGGCTCTTGAGCCTGATGACACTCCTTATGCTGGAGTTCACCGAATGTTACCTCCAGGTCATAGTTCTTTTTCCGTCATGCCCGAGGTTCTCAGTCGGGCATCCATGTTTTCTTAAGAATGGATTCCCGCCTAAAGACTGCGGGAATGACGGCCTAAATACACACACTTTATGCAACGTTAGGGTAAACTATCAAGAAACGTCCGGACCCACCGGAGAGCCGAAGATGAAGTGACTGAACGCTGCCCCTACAAATCCATCCCGAGGGCTTCCTTCGTCATCCGCTCCGCGGCCTCGAAAACCGCCTTCTTTCCTTCTTCGGTCCTCGCCTCGATATAGAACCGGACTTTGGGTTCCGTACCGGAGGGCCGGACCATCAGCCATGAGCCGTCGTCGAAGACTAGCTTCGTCCCGTCGACGGTGATCACCTTTTTCACGGTCCTCCTGTTTCCTCCTATATCCAGAACCGTGCCCTCTTTATAGCGATCTCTCAGAACGGACAATTTTCTCAGAAGGAGTTCTCCGACAAGGGAGCGGTCCACCGATATGCCCGAGCGGTCGGGGTAGTAATGCCCGAATTCATCCATGATCTCATCGAGATACTCGCCGAGGTTCTTTCCGGTGACCGCAATCATCTCCAGGGCGAGGATCAGCCCGAAGATCGCGTCCTTTTCGAGCGTGTGGTTATATCCCGAAATGCCGTCAGACTCTTCAAAGGCGACGATCGCCCTCTCCCGGGCATTCCTCAGCATATAAGGTCTGAAGTTCTTGAACCCGACCTTCGTCTCCCTCACTCCCACCCCGAGTTTCCCGGCGATCGCATTCACCAGATTGCTCGTGCCGACGGACTTCGTCACTATCCCGGAAATGCCCTTATGCAGATGGAGAAAATGGAGGGCCATCGCGCCAAAATAGTTCATAGGTATCTGCCTGTTGCCGTCGCTATAACGTATCCGGTCGCCGTCGGGGTCCATGATCACGCCCAGTCTGAATTTCGCGGAGCTGCCTTTCAGGACCCCCTCGACCCCCTCCATGTTCTTCTCGGAAGGTTCAGGCGCCACCCCGCCGAAGAGGTAATCGTCTGCGGTCCTCAGATATACCACTTTTTCGCCTTCCCCCAGAATCCTCTGCACACGGCCCCTCGTCGCGCCGTGGACGTTGTCGATGCATACGATGCAATCGGCCCCGGCCAAGAAATCGCGGACCCTGTCGATATCGAGTGTTTTTCGTTCACGTATATATTGGATATACAGTGACGTAAGATCCGTCTTTTCGGTGCCGGAGGAAGTTTCCGCGGCGGCGTGAGAATGGCCCGTCATCATCATGTTTGCGATCTCCTCTATCTTCGCCGTGATTTCCGAGCCGGCGGGCCCGCCGTCAGAAGGATTAAATTTGAAGCCGGCATAATTCGCCGGGTTGTGCGACGGCGTGAGGTTGATCGAGCAGGCGGCATGCAGCATCTCGATCCCCGCCGAAAACTCCGGCGTCGGCGCCTCTCCCGCATACCACGTCCTGATCCCTTCTTTTTGAAGAAGACCGATCGCCTCCATCGAGAATGCCTCTCCGAGGAACCGGTTGTCATGGCCGACGATTACACCCCGCTTCCGGATCTCCGGGAAATCGGACACCCCCATCGCCTGCATCACATCCGCATCGGCGTGCTTGAACATCTCGATAATCGCACCAGTAACGACCCGCACGTTGTTGAACGTAAAGTCTGTGCCGATCTCGCCTCGCCAGCCGGACGTGCCGAAGACGATCTTAGCGGGCGCGGTGTTCTCCCGCGCGAACTTCTCTATTTCAGAAAGGAGCCCCCTGTTCTTTGAGACATCGGAGAGTATCGCCCTCCAGCATGTCGCCGCGTCTTTATATTCCTGAGCCATTAAGCCCTCCCGGTCAGCAATTTGGTAGGTCTATTGTACCCCAAGAGGTACAAAGCGGCAACCTGAGCCGCGCCGCGAGCACATCTCTTCTAAGAACCTCGTTATATATGATAATATATGGGACTTTTTTGATTTCAGGAGGAAGAGATGTCCAAAACATACAAAATCGCGGTTATTCCCGGGGACGGTACAGGACCGGAGGTTGTTTCCGAAGGCATAAAGGTCTTAGACGCGGCGGCCCGGCGGTTCGGCTTCGGGACCGACCTGCACTATTTCGATTTCGGCGGCAGCAGGTATCTGAAGACCGGAGAAACGCTTCCCGACAGCGCAATCGACGGATTTAAAAAGTGCGATTCGATCTTTCTCGGCGCAATCGGGCACCCCGAAGTAAAACCAGGAATACTTGAAGCAGGTATCCTCCTCAAGATACGTTTCTCGCTCGACCAGTATATCAACCTCCGGCCGGTAAAGCTATATCCCAACGTAGAGACGCCGCTTAAGGACAAGGGGCCCGAGCATATCGATTTCGTGGTCATCCGGGAAAACACGGGAGGCATCTACACGGGGCTCGGCGGGGCGACCCGGGTCGGCACGCAGGACGAGATCGCCACGCAGCTCATGGTGTACGACCGGCGTACGGTGGACCGCTGTTTGAAATACGCCTTCGAGCTGAAGAAGAGACGCAACGCCGCTAACCACCGATATGCGGAAAAACCGATCACCCTCATCCACAAGCGCAATGTGCTCACCCATTGCGGAGACCTCTGGTTCCGCGCCTTCGAGGAGATGGGATCCGGGGAGTATCCGGAACTCAGGCGGGATTACAATCACGTCGATGCCGCAAACATGTGGTTTGTGAAGAACCCCGAGTGGTTCGACGTGGCCGTGACGGAAAATCTTTTCGGAGACATCATCACCGACCTGGGAGCGATGATCCAGGGAGGGCTCGGCGTCGCGGCAGGGGGAAACATCAATCCCGACGGGGTCTCGATGTTCGAACCCATGGGCGGCAGCGCCCCCAAGTATGCTGGACAAAACGTGATCAACCCGATGGCCGCGATCGGTGCCGTGATGATGATGCTCGATTCGCTCGGCGAATCCGGTGCGTCACAGGCAATCGAGGCCGCGATGATTGCAGTCATGCAAAAGATGATGAGCCAGAACGCAGGCAAGATGGGAATGGGGACCGCCGAAGTCGGCGACAAGGTCGCAACGCTCGTCGCAACGATCTGAGCCGGGAATCAGCGATACGGCGTCCGCAGGACCTTCACGGCCGGTAGGGTCAGCCCGCTGCGTCTGTCTTCGACAGCGCCGCTCTGATCGCGACGCCGATATCGTCTCGGGAGAAGGGCTTCTGCAGAAAACCTGCGGCGCCATCTTTCACGAGATTCTCCAGCCCTTCGTGTCCGTCCCGGCTATACCCCGAACAGAGCAATATGTTTACGTCCGCACGTATGGATTTCAATAACCGGAATGCCTCATTCCCGCTCATTCCGGGCATCATCATATCCAGGACCACCAGCGATACTTCATTCTGCTTTTCCCTGAACGTCTTGATGCCGGCCGCGCCCCCCTCTGCGGCGATTACCGTGTAGCCAAGGGGGGTCAGCATATCCATATAGATGTCCCTCACTGATGCGTCGTCATCAATGACAAGAACGGTTTCCGATCCCGCGATCTGCCGGCTTCCCGCCGGTGTCTCGGTGACCTCGCCCTGCTTCACGGGGAGATATACGTTGAACCGGGTGCCCATTCCGGGTTCGCTATAGACATTGATGTAACCGCCGTGATTCTCGACGATAGAATATACCATATAAAGACCGAGGCCGGTCCCTTTTCCCGCCTCCTTTGTCGTGAAAAAGGGCTCAAATATTCTCGTCTGCGTTGCCTTGTCCATTCCTGTCCCGGCATCCGAAATACTGAGTTTAACAAACCGTTCGCCCTCTGTCCGGCCGGAAACTGCAGCGCCGTATTCCTTTCCGACAACCGCTGTCTCGATCGTCAATCGTCCGCCGTCGGGCATCGCGTCGCGGGCGTTCACGGTCAGGTTCAGAATCACCTGCTGCAGATGTGAGGGATCGGCCATTATTGCCGGCATATCTTTACCGAGGTCCACCACGATCTCGATGGATTTGGGGATGCTTCTCCCGAGCAGTTCCACGGCGCCCTTCACCACCTCATTGATATTGACATTCCCGATCTCCATTTTTTCTTTGCGGGCGACCGACAATATCGTCTTCGTCAGTTCGGCCCCCCTTTTTGCGGCATTATGGATAATCTTCACCGGTTTGCGGAAGGTGTCCCCTTCCTTCGACATGTCGAGCAGCATCTCCGAATAGCCGAGTATCGCCTGGAGAAGGTTGTTGAAGTCGTGCGCGATGCCTCCCGCAAGGGTGCCGACCGCCGTAAGTTTCTGCGACCTGAGCAGCCTTTCTTCCAGGCCCTTTTTCTCCGTGATGTCGATAATATAGCCGTCAAAACCTTTCAGGCTCCCCTTCCGGTCGGTCTCGGGATAAAGGGACAGCAGGACAACGCGTTCGGCATCGTCCTTCCCGCGGGCATTCTCTTCCTGATGCAGGCCGTTTCTGGAAACCGCTTTTTGAAAACAGGCGGCTACCCGCTCCTCGCCGTAGAGGATATCAGAGAACTTCTCCGCATCTCCGAACAGGTCACGAAACTTCGAATTTGCCTCGATGACTACGCCCTTCACATCAAGCCTGAAGATCGCATGTTCGACCCGCTCAAAAAGCTCCCGTATCCTGTTTTCAGAATCCACCAGCCTCGATTCCCTCTCCTTTATCGCCACGCTCATCCTGTTAAAGGCAGCCCCGAGTTCGCCGATCTCATCCGAAGTAGATATCTCCCTGATCTCGGGATATTCGCCTTTTTCGAGCTTTCTTGCTGCATGAGAAAGCGTCATCAGCGGCCTGGTGGCTATCGTGATCAGAATGAAGACAGCGATGCTGCTGCCTACGGTGAAAACGACTGCGAGCAGAAACCCCCGCAGGACGACTTTTCTGGTGGTCTCGTTCATTGCGGCCTTCGAAAAACCGAGCCTGACCCATCCGATATTTTCCCTTACCTCTCTGGACTGGATGCCGCCATGAAAGATGTCGATATCATCCCCGGCCCTCACTGTATAGACCGGAGCGTAAAAGACAAAGAAATTCCCCTCGTCGGACATGGTGATAGGCCTGTCGGGAGAAAGCGCCGGCAATCGGCTCGAGATCGGGACACCCTCCTGGATGAGCGGGTTCATTTTCGTGTCGAAAAAGGCGACTGAGGAGATCTCCGAATTCGCCCTCAACGACGATACCACCCCTTTCAGCAGTTCGGGATTACTGGAGAGGACCGGCAATTCCCCTGTTCTTGTCGCCAGTGTCGTGATCGCCTCGGCCCTCTTGATGATCTCGGTACGCACTATCTCTTTTTCGGTCTTGATCGCATCATAGGGATAGACCGCCGAGACGATGCCGAGGATCGGCAGTATGAGGAGAAGCGCCTTCTTTCTGAAAGTCAGTCTCATCGCAATCCTTTACGGATAGGTCTTCTTTGCCTTTTTCAGCAGTTCCGCCGAGACGTGTATCTTCATCTTCTTGGCTGTGCTCCTGTTTATATAGAGTTCGAATTTCCGTGGGGGCGAAGGGGGTATCTGCCCCAAGTCGACCCCTCGTATCGCACTGGATGCACCTTCCCCGATATGTCTGCCGACGCTCACCGGGTCGAAAACGAGCGCGAGGAGCGCCCCTTCCTTCACGCTTCTTTCGGATATGCCGAGGACCGGGACCCCTCTTCTGAACGAGTAGAGATAAATCTCTTCGAGGGCCGAAGAAGTCAGAAGCCAGACGTCCGGGAGCAGCAGAATCGCATCAGGCGCATCGAGTTTCTTGACGGCCTCGACGAGCTCAAAAGAAGTTTTCACCCGGTGGGGGATCACCTGAGGATCGTCTTCACCTTCCACGGTCCTGATCATATTGGCGCTTCCGACGACCGCGATCCGCCTTATCGAGGGCAGGTATTTCCGCACGATCGCGGCATACTCCCTGACAGGCGTTGCCATATAAAAGCCGGTGGTATTCGCTCTGGTAACAGCCGGGGGGGCGATGACAAGGTCATAGATTACCGGAATGGAAGACGGGAGACGGAGGGCCTCATCGAGTGCTTCCCTGCCAAGCGCCACAACCACCTTTGCGTCCTCTCTCTCGGCAATGTCCTTCAGCCTGTCTTTCACGCCCGAAGGCGAATATACCTTCACCGGAGTTTCAAGGGTCTCCCTGATGCCCGATATGATATCCACGACAGGGGCAAGACGCGTATCGCCGATGACGATCACTTCCGCAGCTTCGGCCCGCGCAGAGAAGAGGAGAAGAGTGAGAAATAAGGCGCAGACGGCCTGCCGCCATCTGACCGCACTCAGAATCCTGTTGCAGAACATATATTTTGCCCCGGTGCCCCCCGATTCAATAAGTTGCATATTATATACCCACCCGGGAGAAAAGCTCAATCGCCTGCCGGCTCCCGTATGAAAAAGAGAAGTGCCGTCGAGCATACGATAACGATCGCCCCGAAATAGAATATCGACTTCAGTCCATAATACTTCGCAACATATCCGCCAAGGATAAAACCGGCAGCAGTAAATACGCTCACCAGCGCGTTGAACCTGCCGATTTCAGACCCTCTTCTGTCGGCCCTTGTGAGGTCCGCAAGCAGCGATCCCCTGATTGTCATACTCACCGCGTTCGTCAGGCCCAAAAGGGCCTGCAGTATGTAGATTTGATACGTCTTGGTTACAATTGTGTAGCAGAAAAGGACAAAGGCATCCACATAAGCCATCGCAAAAAGGAAAG
>JAJYLU010000053.1 GCA_021787505.1 Nitrospirota bacterium
TAAAGCATGTTGTCGCCGCCGTTGATCTGGCCCTCGATCGGCGCACCGACGGAGTCTGCTAGCGTCTGTGAGTCGGCGCCGGGGTATGTGGCCGAGACCGTGACCTGCACGGGTGTTATCGTGGGGTATTGCTCCACCGGCAGGGCAGCCATTGCAACAAGGCCCGCAAGACATATGATTGTCGCTATGACAGTGGCGAATATCGGCCGCTCAATGAAGAACTTTGAGAACACGCTTCACCTGTTCGCCGCCCTTTGCAGCCTCTTCTTTCTGCGATATGCCGTCGGCCCCTGGTCCCTTCCCGGCATCATACGGCTTTACGGAGACTGTTATGCCGGGCCGGAGTGTGAGTCCTCCGTCGACCACTATCTGCTCGCCGCTGCGGAGTCCTTCGGATATGAACCAGTCGTATCCGTGCCATTGACCGACCGCCACGGGTCGCTGCTCGACCTTACCGTCATTTCCGACGACCCAGACGAAGTGGCCCTTCGATCCCTGCTGGACCGCACGCTGGGGCAGCAGGATCGCATTCGGCCGGATGGCGCCTTTCAAACGGGCACGGACGTATTGGTTAGGGCGCAGCAGGCCCTTTGGGTTCTCGACAGTCGCGCGGAGGAGGAACGTGCCGGTCTGCGCACTGTAAGACGGCTCGGCAAAAGTTATCCGGCCGGAATGAGGGTAGACCGAGCCGTCTACGAGGATGATTTCGATCTCATAGTTTTCATCCCTGGGTGCGCGCAGCAGGCCCCGGCTTAGCTCGTCGCGGTATCTCTGCATCTCATTTTCGGAGATGCTGAAATTGACCCATATGGGCGAGAGCACTGCGACCGTAGTGAGAAGACTGTTCTGGGCGCTGATATAGGTGCCGTCGGTCTGTATTGCCGAACTGCTTACGCCGGTCACGGGCGAGGTAATCGTCGTATAGGAGAGATTCAGCTTCGCTGTTTCGACCTCCGCCTTCGCCTGCTCAACTGCGGCAGCAGCAGACTGGTAGTGGCCTGTCGCATCGTCGAGGTCCTTCTGTGAAAGTGCGTTCTGTTCGGTAAGAGGTTTGGTACGCGCAAGGTTTAAACGGGCCATTTCGAGCGCCGCCTCCTGTTTTACAAGGGCTGCCCTTGCCTGGTCGAGCTGGACCTGGAAGGGTTTGGCGTCCATCAGAAAGAGCACCTGCCCCTCTTTAACCAGTGCTCCCTCGGTATACATGCGTCTGTCGAGGAAGCCGCTTACCCGCGCCTGTATGTTGACGAGGTGCGAACTCTGTGTCTGCGCAACATATTCGAATGAGACGGGTACGTCCTTCTGTGCCACCTCCATTACTGTAACAATAGGCTGGGGGGGTGCAGCTGCCTTCTTTTCGCCTCCGCATGTCAGGAGGAGGAAAGACGCTGCTACGATGATGACGGCTGTAAGAGCGTTTATTCCGGCTCTTTCGTGACGAGGTCTGTGCTCCATCGGCAAGTCCCCTCTTTCAAAGCGCCCAACGGTACCCCTAAAAAAATGCTACCAGCCTTTAAGAGGCATTGCAATCGTTTTCTCGTATCCAGCCGCCAATTGGGATATTACCCACCGTTCAAAAAATCGGCATGGAATTTCATCCAAAAGAGCGATATACTTCCTTTAGTATGAATATACTTCGTTAGAGACTATGGTCGCATGTCTCTTTACGCGCGGCGTTTATACCCGCGAAATGCCTCGATATCGTCTGAGACGGCACGCCTGCGGCAAACACGATCCGGGGCAGCATATTAATTAATTGGGATGGAAGACGCGTATAGGGACGGGTTTCGTCCCTGAAGACGTCACTGGGGGAAGGGAATGAAATGAAAAAAAAGCCTGTTCATAAGGTGGACCCGGGCGAGGTTGAGCTAAACGACAATGTCCGCAGCGGGCTAAGCCTCAATGCCCTGTGGCAAGCCTACGTCGAAAATCTCATCTGCGTGCAGGGAAGAGGCGTGCCACAGATCGCCACGACGCACGACCGCTATATGGCTTTTGCCTACACTGTTCGTGACCGCATGGCGTTCAGGGGTGCGCACGCGCTTCATACATACTGGGGAAAGGATTTCAAGACCGTCTGTTACCTATCGGCGGAATTTCTGATGGGCCCGCATCTCGGCAACAATCTCATCAACCTCGGCATCTATGACGAGGTGCGCGAGGCCCTCGGGACGGTCGGGTACGACATGGAAGAGCTTCTCGAACAGGAGGAAGAACCCGGCCTCGGCAATGGTGGACTGGGACGCCTTGCAGCCTGTTACCTCGAATCCATGGCCACCCTCGAAATCCCAAGCATGGGATATGGAATACGCTATGAGTTCGGCATCTTTGATCAGGAACTGCGCGGCGGCTGGCAGGTCGAAAAGACCGACAAGTGGCTTCGGTTCGGAAATCCCTGGGAAATCGCCAGGCCGGAAATCGTTTTCGACGTGAAATTCGGCGGCTCTGCCGAGCATTATTCTGATGACCAGGGGCGATATTGCGTGCGTTGGGTGCCTCACCATATTGTAAGGGGAGTCGCCTATGACACGCCGGTGCTCGGCTACAAGGTTGGAACCTGCAATATCCTCCGGCTCTGGAAGGCCGAGGCGACGGAATCCTTCGATCTCCAGGCCTTCAACCACGGCGACTACTACCGTGCAGTCGAGGACAAGGTAGTATCGGAAAATGTGACGAAGGTGCTCTACCCGAACGACGAACAGCTCCAAGGCAAGAATCTGCGGCTTGAACAGCAGTACTTCTTCGTCTCCTGTTCCCTGCAGGACATGATCCGTATCCATCTCCTGTCCGGTAAAAGCCTTGACAGATTCCACGGGAGCTATGCAGTTCAGCTCAATGACACCCATCCATCAATAGCTGTCGCCGAACTCATGCGCCTGCTGGTGGACGATCACCGTATGGACTGGGAAAAGGCATGGCGGATAACTGTGAACACCTTTGCCTACACAAACCACACCCTTCTGCCGGAGGCCCTCGAAAAATGGCCCCTTGAGTTATTCAGCGAACTTCTGCCCCGGCACGCAGAGATCATCTTCGAGATCAACAGGAGGTTCCTCGATACTGTGAGGATGACATATCCCGGCGATGAAGCGCGCGCAGCGCGGATGTCGTTGATAGACGAAACCGGCGGGCGTTCTGTCCGCATGGCCCACCTTGCGTGCGTGGGCAGTCATGCAGTGAACGGAGTTGCGGCGCTGCACACCGAGCTTCTCAAAGACACGGTCCTGCGGGATTTCTTCGAGTTCAGTCCCGAGAAATTCCGCAATAAGACGAACGGCGTAACGCCGAGGCGATGGCTGGTTCTGAGCAACCCGGGACTGACGCAGCTTATCAGCCGTAAGATCGGCACCGACTGGATCCGGGAGCTCGAGGAGTTAAGGAGGCTTGAGGAGTTTGCAGGCGACGAAGGGTTCCGCGAAGAGTGGCGTCGGGTAAAGCTGGACAACAAGAAGAGGCTCGCCTCTCATATCAAAAAGGTGGCCGGCGTCGAGGTGGATCCCGATACCCTCTTCGACATGCAGGTAAAGCGAGTTCACGAGTACAAGCGCCAGCATCTCAATGTCCTTCACATCATCGCACTCTATGTCCGCATCAAGCTGGCCCCGAACATCGATGTCGTACCCCGGACATTTATCTTCGGGGGCAAGGCAGCGCCCGGCTATTTCATGGCGAAGCTGATTATCAGACTCATCACTGCAGTTGCGGATGTAATCAATAGTGACCCGGACGTTCGCGGGCGGCTGAAGGTCGTCTTTTTTCCCGACTTCAACGTAAAGAACGGGCAGAAAATATATCCTGCCGCTGACTTGTCGGAGCAGATCTCGACGGCCGGCAAAGAGGCGTCAGGGACGGGGAACATGAAGTTCGCCCTCAACGGGGCCCTCACCATAGGAACGCTTGACGGCGCTAACGTCGAGATAAGGGATGAGGTAGGTGCGGAAAATTTTTATCTCTTTGGGCTGACTGCAGCGCAGGTGGAAAAGGCGATATCCAGTGGGTACAGTTCGTCCGCAATCTACGCTTCGAACCAGCTGCTGAGAGAAGTAATCGAGCTTATGCGCGGCGGGCACTTTTCGCCTAAAGAGCCGGACCTTTTCAGGCCCCTTGTTGACACCCTCATGGATCATGACGAGTATCTGCTCTTTGCGGATTTCCAGTCCTATATAGACTGTCAGGACGAAGTCGGGAAGGCCTATCGCGACAGGGAGCGCTGGACGCGGATGTCCATACTGAATACCGCCCGGATGGGGAAATTCTCATCTGACAGGGCTATTAGAGAATACTGCGATGACATCTGGAAGGCGAAGCCGGTGAAGGTGGACATGACGGGGACCGTGGAGTGGAGTTTAAAGAAGAGGGGCCCTGGTGGGCCAAATCCCTGGGCTGAGAGAGGGCTATGAAACAATACAAAATCAGTGCCGGACAGCGATTTCCCTTCGGGGTAACTGCTGATAAGCGGGGAACAAATTTTTCCATCTGGGGTCTTAGATCAACAGGTGCAGAACTCTTACTATTTGAGAGTCCGCAGAGCCGCGAGCCATTTCAGGTGGTAAAGCTCGACCCGGTAGAGAACCGGACCTACTATTCATGGCATGTATACATCGAGGGATTGCCGCCCGGCATCCATTACGTATGGAGACTTGACGGCCCTGATGATACGCGTAAATCCGGGCTTCGGTTCGACAGACAAAAGGGGCTCATAGACCCTACTGTCCGAGCTGTCAGCGATCTGCTTTGGGACCGGAAACTGGCGAGCAGGCCCGGAGACAACATCGCCTCATCGATGCGCGGTATTGTGGTCTCTGACGACGGATATGACTGGGAGGGGGACGAGCCGCTTAGCCGCGCGCCGGAGCAATCGGTCATCTACGAAATGCATGTGGGCGGATTTACGCGTCATTTCTCTTCAGGAGTAAAACATCCCGGCACCTTTTCAGGCGTAATCGAAAAAATCACTTACCTCAAGTCTCTCGGGATCACGGACGTCGAGCTGATGCCTGTAATGGCCTTTGACGAACAGGATGTCGCCGAGGCTGCCAGGGCCAGGGGGCTCAGGAATTGTTGGGGCTACAGCACGCACAGTTTCTTCTCGCCGCACCCTGCTTACTGTGTATCGCCTGAAAAAGGGACACATGTGCGAGAGTTTCGCGACATGGTAAAGGCCCTTCACCGTGCCGGCATCGGGATAATAATGGACGTTGTCCTGAATCACACGGCGGAGGGCGGCGCTGACGGGCCGACGATCAATTTCAAGGGGCTCGGCAATGCGGGCTTTTACCACCTCGCTCCGGACGATCGCAGTATCTATCTTGACTATACAGGCTGCGGCAACACGGTAAACTGCAACTTCCCTATAGTGACCGCATTCCTCATCGAGTGTCTTGAGTATTGGGTGAACGAGATGCACGTGGACGGTTTCCGCTTCGATCTTGCGAGCGTCCTCGTAAGAGGCTATGAAGGGAAACCGCTCCATTATGCGCCTATGCCCTGGCATATCGAGCTCTCCGACGTCCTGGGGAATACGAGGCTGATCGCTGAGGCATGGGACGCCGGCGGGCTCTACCAGGTCGGAGATTTCCCCGGGTTCCGCTGGGCAGAGTGGAACGGCAGATACAGAGATGTGATCAGGCGGTTCGTCCGCGGCGACCCCGGTCTGATCGGCGAGGCCGCTACAAGGCTTTCCGGTAGCAGCGACCTCTATGAATCCGAGGGCAGACTGCCGGTGAACAGCATCAACTTCATCACCTGCCACGACGGTTTTACGCTCCGGGACCTCGTCAGTTATAACGTAAAACATAATGAGGCAAACGGTGAGGCAAACCGCGACGGCAGCGACGACAATGCAAGCTGGAACTGCGGGGTGGAAGGGGAATCCGACATCCCTGAAGTCCTGGCGATGAGAAGGAGACAGGCAAAGAATTTTGTGGCCATTCTTCTTTTGAGCCAGGGAGTGCCGATGATACTTTCGGGTGACGAAGTGTTCCGGACCCAGCTTGGCAATAACAACTGTTATTGTCAGGACAACGAGATGAGCTGGCTCGACTGGAGGCTGATGGAGGAGAACGATGACATCTTTCGCTTTGTGACGAGGATGATCTCTTTTCGCAAACGACACCCCTCTCTCATGAGAAAGCAATTCCTGAGCGGACGGAGGGGCAGAGGCGGTCTCCAGGATGTCACGTGGCACGGCCTGAAGCTGAACGATCCCCGATGGGGAGACCCCGCGGCGCAGGTTCTTGCCTATACCCTTGCCGGGACAGGCGAGACGGAAGAACAGCTCCACGTCATGCTCAACATGTCCGACGGTCCCGTGCAGATGGAGCTGCCGACGGTCTCAGGGCGCAACTGGTATCGTGTCGTCGACACATCGCAGCCCTCGCCCGTCGATATCTTCGAAGTTGCGGATGAGCCGAAGGTCGAGGGAAATGCTTACAGCCTTGCCGCGAGGAGTGTGGCCGTGCTCGAGGGAAGATAAAGACTAATCCGATAACTCCCCCATCCCCCTCTCAACTTAAGAGGGGTCTTATTCCTTCCCCCTGAGACAAAGGGAGGCTGGGAGGGGTTATGGGTGTTTCGACACACTGAGAGGACCAGGAAGGAGGAGCCGTGATTGCCGGAATCGCAGAAATGCCGGGGGAGGAGGCGCAGGGTGTCAATACCGTGGCCATCACCGCGATCCAGGCGCAGAGGAAGGAACCTGAAACGTTAAAATCCTGTCTTTCACTTGCAGGAATGGCATATGATATTGTCGTGTATGGAGATAAGGAGGGTGAGTGGTGCATAGGTTAGTTCTGCTGAGACACGGAGAGAGCATATGGAACAGGGAAAACCTTTTTACGGGCTGGACCGATGTGGACCTGTCCGAAAAAGGGACGGAAGAGGCAAAGGAAGCGGGACGGGTGCTGAAAGATCAGGGTTATATCTTCGACATCGCCTTTACGTCGGTCCTGAAGCGGGCGATACGCACTCTTTGGATCGCCCTTGATGAGATGGACCTCATGTGGATCCCGGTGGTCCGTGACTGGAGGCTGAACGAGCGTCACTACGGCGCGTTGCAGGGACTCAATAAAGCCGAGACGGCCGCAAAATACGGCGACCGGCAGGTAAAGATCTGGAGGCGCAGCTATGATGTGAGGCCCCCCGCCCTGGACGAAGAGGACCCCCGAAACCCGGCAAAGGACCGGCGATACAGAGACCTGCGCAAGGAAGAGATACCGCTTGCCGAGTGTCTCAAAGACACGGTTGAGCGTTTCCTTCCCTGCTGGCACGATGTGATCTCACCTGCGGTAAGGGCAGGCAAGAAGGTACTGATAGCAGCGCACGGCAACAGTCTTCGCGCTCTCGTGAAGTACCTCGACGGGGTTTCCGACGAGGCGATCACTGAACTGAACATCCCCACCGGTATGCCGCTCGTCTACGAATTGGACGATAAACTCAGGCCGCTGCGTAACTATTATCTCGGGGACGCCGAAAAGGTGAAAAAGGCCATGGAAGCCGTGGCAAACCAGGGCAAGGCAAAAAAATAATGGGGGCGAATATGGAAAAGGAAATTCCGGACTTCACCGTGGCGAGACTTGGCGATTGCGGCATACCCTCTCCAGTGACAGACGTCCCTTTTGTCAAGGACGACGAGCACGTATTGTATCATTCCCACGTTGAGCGAATCAGGGAGTTCCTTGATGCCGGCAAGGAACCTCCGCACATGGAGCTTGCCGGGCCGAGGGCCAAGATTTTCTTCGAACCCTCCGAACTCAGATGCGGCATCGTGACATGCGGCGGGATTTGTCCCGGCATCAACGACGTGATCCGCTCCATCGTACTGAGCCTCCGCTATCATTACGGCGTAGATAAGGTATTCGGTTTCCGTTTCGGGTATGAGGGGCTCGTTCCTAAATACGGCCACGAGGCTTTTGAACTTACTCCGGAGTCGGTGAAGGGCATTCATCAAACAGGCGGGTCTATCCTCGCGTCTTCGCGGGGGTCACAGGATATCGCAGAGATGGTCGATACCCTGGAGAGGATGAAGATAGGGATCCTTTTTACCATTGGAGGAGACGGCACCCTTCGCGGAAGTCATGCTATAGCGGAGGAGGTGAAGAGGCGCGGACTCAAGATCTCCGTAATCGGCATCCCTAAAACCATAGACAACGATATCTCCTACGTTCAAGAGACCTTCGGGTTCGAAACTGCGGTGACAGAGACGAGGACGTCACTCTACTCCGCGCATGTAGAGGCCACAGGTGCGCGGAACGGGGTCGGCCTGGTGAAACTGATGGGCCGCCAGTCCGGATTCATTGCAGCATATGCGACACTCGCCAACAGCGAGGTTAACTTTTGTCTGGTCCCGGAGGTACCTTTCACGCTTGCAAGTTTCCTGCGTGAACTGGAAGAGAGACTTGCAAAGAAAGGGCATGCCCTCGTGGTTGTCGCCGAAGGAGCGGGGCAGGAGCTCATGGAGGAGACCCATATCTGCGACGCATCAGGTAATGTCCGTCTCGGAGACGTCGGCGTTTTTCTCAGGGACCGGATCGGAGAGTACTTTAAAAAAATGGGGACTGAGATGAACCTGAAATATATCGATCCCAGTTATACAATCAGAAGCATGCCGGCCACGGCGCGGGACTCAGCCTTCTGCCTTCTGCTGGGACAGTATGCGGTACACGCTGGAATGAGCGGAAGGACCGACATGATCGTGAGTGTCTGGAGGGGGGAGTTCACCCACGTCCCGGTTCTTGCGGCTGTCTCGCGCCGCAAGCAGG
>JAJYLU010000054.1 GCA_021787505.1 Nitrospirota bacterium
GATTAGCTCAGTGGGAGAGCGCTCCCTTCACACGGGAGAGGTCGCTGGTTCAATCCCAGCATCGCCTACCATTAACCTTAGACCCGCAAGCCGGGACCAGGAAAATCTTGCCATAGCGCGGGTCAGTAATGAACTGCTCTTTGCCGGCCCTTGAAATAAGCCTGCGAATGTATTTAGAATTAATATAGATGTTTAGAATATTCGCAGTAGTATTTGTTTGCCTGGCTCTTACGGCGGCCTGCAGCAGGAGAGAAGCGCCGGTCCCGCAAAAAACGGTCGAAGAAAAAAATCTTGTCATAGGACTTATTCCCGAGGAGCACATATTCGATCAGCTCGACAGATACAAGCCCATTGCCGATTATCTTTCAGGGAAAATCGGCATGAAGATAAAGCTGAAGGTCCTCCCACGTTACGGCAATATCATCGATAACTTTGTCTCAAGCGGGATGGACGGGGCATTTTTCGGAAGTTTCACGTATACCCTTGCCCATGCAAAACTCGGAGTCGAAGTCCTTGCAAGGCCTGAAAACATCGAGGGCATATCCACGTATCACGGGTTGATCTTTGTCAGGAAGGACAGCGGCATCAGGACGGCGGAGGACATGAAGGGGAAAAGATTTGCCTTCGTGGACAAGGCTACGACAGCGGGATATTTGCTTCCCATCGAATACTTCTGCAAACACGGCATAAGGAATTACAAGGCATATTTGAAAGAGGCCTACTTTACAGGGACCCATGAAGACGCGATATATGACGTTCTCAACAAGAAGGCCGACGTGGGCGCAGCAAAGAATACGGTTTACGAGAGACTTGCGAAGGAGGACGCAAAGATAAAGAAAGAGCTGATTGTCCTTGAAAGGTCCCCCAATGTCCCCGAAAACGGTCTGGCGGTCAGAAAGGACCTTGACAATTCTCTTAAGAAAAAACTGAAAGATGCGCTCCTGTCGATGCAGAATGATCCCGAAGGCGCGAAGGTGCTGGCGGCCTTCGGCGCCCGCAGGTTTATTGAAACAACAGACCAGGATTATAAGTCAGTGGCCGATTATGCAAAGGAAGCGGGCATCGATCTTTCCACGTATGACTACATGAATGAGTAATGAAGAAGAAGGTAATATGGATTCTCGGCATCTCCTCTTTCCTGTCTTTTGCTGCGGGTATCTACATTATCATTACCATCCAAAAGACCACTTCGGAGCTTGACAACCTTATAAAACTCCATCAGGTCGAGATACTGAGGGAGCATCTGCTCATACGGATCAAAAGGGTCCAGTCCGACCTGAGCCTCAAGGGTACGCGCTATGCGAGGGGGGTCGACACAATCGTTACGGACGTAACGAACATGGAAGGGGCGGTAGACATTTGCTTCGACTGTCATCACGCTCCGGCGGTGATGGAAAGGCTCAGGAATCTGAAAGGACACATAGGAGAGTACAAAGAGTCGTTAAGCAGGGTGCTGACCATAAGGGCGAACGAGGAGAGACTGCAGAGCGAGGAGGACGCAGCTTTCAAGACCGGAGAGGATTTGATCAGGCAGATCGACACGATGATAGCCATAACGACAAGCAAGCTCACGGGGAAGACGGAAACAGCCCTTGACAAGATCGGCCGTACGAAGGTCATACTCTTCGTCCTTGTGGCGTCGGGGCCTTTTCTTGCGGCCGGATTGGGTTTTATTTTCATAAGGGGCTTCACAAAACCGGTGGGAGCTCTCCTTAACGCCACAAGGAGATTAAAGAGCGGCGATCTGGACTTCAGGGTCGCAGCGTTAAAAGACGAGTTCGGTGAAGTGGCCGAGTCCTTCAACGAAATGGCCGGCTCCCTTAAAGAGCAGATGTACAAGATAGAAGAAAGCGAGAAACGGTATCGCGCCCTCTTTGAAAGGGCCGGGGACGCTATCTTCATTATCGATGCGGAAGGAGAAAACAGGCTGCGGATCGCGGCGGCGAATCAGGCCGCGGCAGAAATGCACGGTTATACCGTGGCAGAGCTGCTGGGGCTGAAGATCACCGACCTTGATACCCCGGAGGCCGCTGAACGGGCGCAGCAGCGGGTCCAGCGTGTACTCGACGGGGAATGGATACACACGGAAATAACCCATCGCAGGAGAGACGGTTCCGTCTTTCCCGTGGAGATCAGCGCCGGACTGCTTGAATTGAGCGATCATAAGTATGTACTGGCTTTTGACCGCGACATCTCCGAGCGCAAAGAGGCTGAGGAGGCCCTGCAGAGGGTGGAGCAGATGAGGGTGGTCGGGGAGCTGGCCGCGGGATTGGCCCACGAAATCAAGAACCCCCTGACCGGCATTAAGGCCTCGATGGAAGTGCTTTCCGAGGAAGCTGTCGTGCCGGAAGAAGACAGAAAGATCCTGATGAAGGTGGTGGGAGAGATAAAGAGAATAGAATCTCTTCTGAAGGACCTCCTTAACTTCGCAAGGCCCCCAAAACCCCAGTTTACTACGGTGAACATTAATAGAGTCCTTAATACGGCCCTCACTTTTTCGTTTCAGAATGGCTCATCGTCGGAGAAGTCAAGGCCGGTCACCGTCGTGAAAGACCTTGACGAACATCTTCCGGAATTGACGGCCGACCCTCAACAGCTGCAGCAGGTTTTCATGAATATTCTGCTCAATGCGGGCGATTCCATGGCGGACGGCGGGACATTGACGGCGGAGACGTCCTATGATAAATCCAGGCAGTCAATCCGGATAACTATCTCCGATACGGGGAAGGGGATCGACGAGAAGGAGATGGACAAGATCTTCCAGCCTTTCTTTACCACCAAACCCAAGGGAACGGGCCTCGGTCTGGCCATCACCAAGCGTCTTATCGAGCAGCACGGCGGGACCATAAAGGTGCATAACAACGACGGCAAAGGTGCGACATTTGAGATCAGCATACCATTGAGTCAGGCTTCAGGGACAAGGCCGGCATGAAGAAGGGGAAGGTCTTTCTCATCGATGATGATGAGCTCATTGTGGCCATGCTCTCACGGGCATTGAAAAACGAGGGCTATGAGGTCGGCTCGGAATCCCAATCCTTTGCCGCTATTTCGGACAGGGTCGGGTCATGGTCTCCCGATGTGGTATTGCTCGATATGAGGCTCCCCGGCACGAGCGGCGTCGAAATACTCGAAGAGATCAAGAGAAGCAGGGCCGATACGGAGGTGGTCATGCTGACGGCGAATGACCACGTTGAGACCGCCATCAAATGCATGAAACTCGGGGCGGCCGATTATCTGACCAAGCCTTTCAATATCGATGAGGTGAAGATTGTCGTAAAGAATATTATTGAGAGAGAGAGCCTGAAACAGGAGGTAAACTACCTCAGAAAGTTTTACTCGGACACCTTCGAAAAAGAGATAGTCGGGGAATCGGACACCATAAAGGAGCTCAAGAAAAAGGCGGAGAAGATGGCCCTCTCCGGCGTGTCCATGATCCTCATCACAGGTGAAAGCGGCACCGGCAAGGAGCTTGTCGCGCGTTATATACACGGCATGATCAACTGCGACCCCGGCAAGGGGTGCGCCCCTTTTATCGCGATCAACTGCACGGCCCTTCCCGAGAACCTTCTTGAGAGTGAGCTCTTCGGCTACGAGAAGGGCGCCTTTACAGATGCACGGACCGAAAAGAAAGGGATGTTCGAGCTTGCAAACGGAGGCACGATACTCCTTGACGAGATAGGCGATATGAAGCTAAGTCTCCAGAGCAAGCTCCTGCGTGTCCTGGAGGAGAGGACAATACGGCGGATCGGGGGACAGAAAGAGATCCCTGTTGACGTCACGGTAATCGCCACGACGAACAAGGATATCTCCGAGGCGGTCGAAAAGGGCGAGTTCAGGACGGACCTCTTCTACCGGCTGAATGTCTTTTCGCTTTTCATCCCTCCGCTGCGGGAACGAAGAGAAGATATCCCGGCAATTTCGGAATACTATCTCAACCGCTTTGCCGAAAAGTACGGGAATAAGACGGTAAGGGGCTTTTCCCCCGAAGCTGAAAAGCTCATGATCTCGTACAACTGGCCCGGAAATGTCAGAGAGCTCAGGAATGTTGTGGAAAGGATCGTGGTGCTCGAAAGCGCCGCAACCATAATGCCGGAGCATTTGCCGAGAGAGGTCATCATTCCGGGACTCAGCGCGGCCGGCAGGTTTGGGGGAAGGTTTATCCTCCCGGAGAACGGTATTTCCCTTGATGATCTCGAAAAGGACTTTATCATGCAGGCCCTTGAAAGGGCGAAGAACAATAAGACGCTTGCGGCAAAATTATTGAATATAAGCTACGACTCTTTCAGGTATCAGATTAAGAAGTTCGGGCTTGAATGAATAGAACAGCGCTCTATTGGATCTGGCGGCCGTTGCCGCTCAGGGCGCTTTCCACAATCTCCCTTACCTGAGGAAGGTTGAAAGGCTTGGGAACAAAGTGAAAGGCGTTATCCTGGATCTCCTTCCTTGTGACATCGTCTAAATCATAAGATGTCATCATGACCACCTTCGTCCCCGGAGAAACCTCCTTTATTCTCTTCATAAGGTCGATCCCGTCGCCGCCGGGGATGTGAATGTCAAGAAAACAGAGATCGTACTTGCAAGTATCTATCTCTGCGACCGCGTCTTTGCCGTTGTTGACCGTCTTGATCTCTTTGTCGACGTTGCCGAGATTGCGGATCGTCTTGGAAAGACCCAAGAGAATCAGCTCCTCATCGTCGACAATCAATATCCTTTTCATCAGGTCATCGTTAAGCAAATAATGTACCACGAAAAAAAATAACCTTTTCAAGGTGTTAGGGATGACCAAGTATGGGTCATATGACGGAAATCAGTGAAATTACCCATAAAAACAGGATTTTCGCCTTTCAATAATGCAGAACTATTTCCGGCCAAGATTTGCATGAGCGGCGAGGACCGCAAAGTAAGTCAAAAACCCCCGGATAACTTTCCGCCGACCGGGGCAGCCCGAAGGTCCACTTATATTGTAGTCCGAAACTATTTTCCCACCTGGTAAACTCACCAGCTCCACCTGGTAATTTTACCGTTTCCGGGCACCAATGAGGACCCATGCGTCTCCGTAACATATTGTTATTAATGGCCTTTTTGTCCCCGACCTATCTGGCATATGGCTTGCTCTTATAGATGACAAATGAAAAGCATACCAAAGAAGTATCAGGTAATTTTCGCGGCGCTCATTCTTGTCCTGACCACCCTTCCCGCCGGGGCCGCGGCGGAAAACGTCCGCACATCCTATCTCTATAGCCTTTCGGACTTCAGCGGCGTTGTGCCTTACGGCTGGGTAAACGTCTTTCCGGACAACAAGATGGGCGAGATCTACGTGACCGATGTGGCAGACAATTCAGTCAGGATCTTCAACCAGGAAGGCATGGAGATCTACAGCTTCGGCGACGACGGCAGCCTCGGCATCATCTATGACGTGACGCTCGATAATAAGGGCAACATCCTCGTCCTCTCTTATGACTATCATTCGAAATACTCTGTGCTGCTGGCCAATTTCAGGGCTGAGCTGCTGTCTAAGATCGATATCAAAAACCTCCCGGCGGGGTTTGAAAAAGAGTTCAGGCCGACTGAAATCCTTTACCGGGACGGACATATCTATTTGGTGGACAAGGGCTCCATGAGGGTGGTACTGACCGATTCAAAAGGTCTCTTTGAAAAGAGCTACGATCTCTTCTCTGTCCTCAAGCTCGAAGGGAAAAAGAGGTACGACATCGAGATTTCGGGGTTCAGTATCGACAAGGACGGAAACATGCTGTTTACGGTCCCCGTCATCTTCAAGGCGTTCAGGTATTCTCCCGACGGAAAACTGGCCGCCTTTGGCCAACGCGGGGGCGCGCCGGGAAAATTCAACGTCATTTCGGGTATTGCAGAGGATGACAAGGGAAACCTCTATGTCGCCGATGTGCTCAAGTCCGCAGTGCTTGTATTCGATAAGGACCTCAAGTTCGTGACGCAATTCAGCCAGAGAGGTCTTGATCCCGGAGACCTTGTAGCGCCGAAAGAGATTGCATACCAAAACGGAAAATTGTATGTGACCCAGAGCATGAACAGGGGGGTCAGCGTTTTTGGGATCAACTATGAATAAGGATTGGAGGGGTAAGAAGGAGGTGATCACAGGAGGAAAGGGAGCAACTAAAAGGAAATCTTTATTTCGCAAGAAAACCGGCCTTGCCGGTGAAAGCAATCCTTAATAAGGGATTCAGAGTAACGGAGGAAAAAAATGAAAGGATTAAAAGCAAGTTTGGTCATCATCGCGGTTGCGGTGCTGGCCATGGGGTTCGCGGGCTCTGCCTACGCATACCATGACGGCGGCGTCGCATACTGCGAGGGCTGCCATACAATGCACAACTCATTGAAGAACACCGCCGTAAGCACAACAGGCGGCGCGGTCCAGTTCAACGGCCACAACTATCTCCTGAAAGGCAGCGACCAGAGCTCGACCTGCCTTAATTGCCACGCAAGCAACACATCGTTCAGCGGCTATCACATCCTGTCATCGACAGGCACGCCGGCTGCAGGGTTCGTACCCGGCGACATGACGCCGGGCGGAGACTTTTCATGGCTCAAGCTCACGACGAGCGCAACAGCTTCATACGGCGCTCCTGTCTCCAACCCAGGCAACTTCCACGGACATAACATTGTTGCGGCAGACTTCGGTCTCACTGCTCAGACCGCCTATACCACGGCGCCGGGCGGCGTATACCCCGTAGGAAATCTCTATTGCTCAAGCTGCCATGATCCTCACGGCAAGTACAGGATCAACAACGCGTACCAGTCCGTAGTGTCCGCTATCGGCCAGAACGTCGGTCCGATCATCGGCTCGGGTTCTTATGGTACAGAGCTGCCTACAACTAACGGAAACGGCGGAGCGGGCGAGTCGGTCGGCGTTTACAGGCTCCTCGCAGGCGTTGGTTATCTTCCCGATTCAGTCAGCGGAATAACCGGAGCGCAATTTGTGAACCAATCACCCTTTGCATTCGCTCCTTCGACCTACAACAGGTCTGAGGCCACTACCGACACCAGGGTCGCATACGGAAGCGGTATGTCCGAGTGGTGCGCAAACTGCCATACGCAGATACACAACCCGAATTACCCGACAGTACTTGAGCATCCGACCGGAAACGACGCAGCGGCTTCTCTTGATAATCCGGATTCCAACGGCGTAACCATTGCTCAGAAGTACAACGCTTATGTATATTCCGGCAATCTGACCAACACGCAGGCGACTTCATACACCTCAATGGTCCCGTATGAAGAGAACCTGGCGCTTAATCAGACTAACTACGCGGCCCTTGCAACACGCGCGGTGAACGACGGCTCACAGTTGTCAGGACCGGTGCAGGGCAGCAATGCGAACGTTATGTGTCTCTCCTGCCACAGGGCCCATGCCTCTGCATGGCCGCAGTCCACAAGGTGGAACACAAGCAGCGCAGAATTCCTGACCCTCGGCGGCATATATCCGGGTATCGACGCCGCCACCACAGAGGCCCAGGGCGGACAGTACAACATGGGTTATACCACGGCCCAGGTGCAGAGGTCTTTCTATGATAGGCCCTCGACAGTATACGCGACCTATCAGAGATCCCTTTGCAACAAGTGCCACGCAAAAGACTAATTTCCCCTCCAATATCTTTTGTGTGGTCTCATGAGGGAAGGCCGGCAAATGCCGGCCTTCCTTTTTCTTGAGGCGATTCTTGAAACAGCGGGAAATATCGGATAAGATTTGGTAATGAAAAGAATTCCGGTTAGCGGGTAGAAGACAGGTTGGCAATACGAGGCTTTTTAAATCATAAGAATTTTTTGTCGAGGGCCGCAATTGTTGTTCCGGTTGCGCTCTTATTTCTTTCAGCCTGTGAGGCGAAACCCTTATCTGTGAAGCCCCCGCTTGAAGAAGACGGCGAAGTCTATGTCTATCTTCAGCCGATACCCCAGGAAGCCCAAAGGCTCAGATTTCTCATAGAGAGCGTGTCCGCTGTCAAGTCAGACGGAAGCGAGTACCCTCTTAATCTTTATGTGAGGGAGTTCAAGTGGGAACCGGAACCGGGACAAAGGCTTATTGCGAGCGGTGGTTTGCCGCCCGGCAGTTACTCCGGATTATCTTTCAAGACAGGCAAGGCATTTCTTCAGGGAGAAGAGGGAGAATCTGCGCTGATGACACCTGAAGCGCCTGCAAGGATAGAAGCGCCGTTTCAGGTCTCCCGGCAAAAGGCCCTTCTCCTGAACATGAATTTTAAGTACGCGGAGTCGGTGAGGGACGAGTTCAGCTTCACGCCCGTCTTCTCGGTCTTTGTCCCGGGGAAACCCGTCACGGGGGTCCTGGGGTTTGTGAGCAACCCCGGACAGAACAATGTCACGGTGTTCGACAAAAAAGGCATACAGGCGGTCGGGGTTATGGCGACAAGGAGCGGTCCCAGGGGAATGGCCCTGGACCAGAAATCGAGGAGACTCTATACCGCTCTTTCGGGTGACGATACCATCCAGGTCAGCGACGTCATAACCCAGGATGTTATACAGCGGGTGAGG
>JAJYLU010000055.1 GCA_021787505.1 Nitrospirota bacterium
AGAAGCGACAAGGCGTGGCTGGAGGAATCTGAATACAGTCTATCGACAAGCCTACGCCGTTACCCAGAAAGTCGACACCTTCATGAGGCGCTTGCTTATATCAACCGTGAACTTGGCGCATACACGAACACAAGGGACTACCTGGCCAAAGCTGCCGAGGAATTCAAGAGAGCTGAGGAACTGGGAATTAAGTTTGGCAAGGGGATGTCTGCTCATTATAGTGTCGTAATGTCACAGCTTGCGTCACAGTTGAAGGATAAGAATATTTTGGATAACTACTTCTCAAAGGTGTTTAAAGAATTTCCGGACGACGAAATGAGTCTTTTGTGGTATGCGCAGGCGTTGGCAACGATGCAAGATAACCGGACAGAAGAAGCTTAAAAAGCACTTGCAAATATTGGAAGGGGGTAAATCTATGAAACAACTTTTCAGTGCCGTGATGCTTGCCATCTGTCTCGTGTGCTCAATGCATGCCCACGCGACGATGGCGCCCGCTCCATACGAAAAGGTTTCTAACCTCCTGTCCCGAGTCAGGCAAACAGAGGATTTGCCAGACACCGTACACAAAAACCGGCTACTGATAAAAGCAGTTGGGCTATTTCTGGAAGCGGCCGATAAAGAAAACATTACAAGAGAACAGATGATCAGGAAGCTTAACAGTCTTTTCCCTATGCCGCTTTGGAAAGAGTGGGTACCAGTATTTGAGATAGAGAAGGTAAAAAATAAATTGTACCTGGTGAGTATCGGTTATGCTGCCGTCACGCAAGAAAGCAGTATTTACTTATTCCAAGATGCATCTCACCTCAAAATCGACACAGGTGATCTCGGATTGATTCACATAGTGAATGTCCAAATATCGGGGTACAAGCTTGAAGTGACTTACTTAAGAACGCCTGGTTCCACGCGCCCCGAGAAAGTGATTGCCCTGCTTAACAACAAGGATGGAAAATGGCGGATCAGCAAAAGAAGTATTCAAACTGAGTAGCAGTAATGTTTCGCACGGGGTAGGGTCGATAACCTGCCCCATTTTTTTGCTGTTTCATTAAACCTCTTCGATAGCCACGACTATTTACACCGTGTAGTTCTCGCCCTCAATTTTACTACAAGTGTTTTATCCCGATTGCATGATGGAGTTTCGGCTCACTGAAAGTATCGGTGCATCCGGCGCAATATGAACTGCCGGAGGGGACTTTCTTTACAAGAAAAAGAACAGTTCTTCAGCTCTGCAGTCTGATCGCTATATCCGCTTAACGCTGCAAAAAGACGCATCCGCACATCCTGAAGATGGCATGGCGGCTGATCTATTTCCGGTGGCGCAATTAATACTTGACAGAATTAGTAGACTATTTTAATTTATAGTATGTTACGGTTATCGACAAAGGGGCAGTATGGAGTCCGGGCGATGTACGAGATCGCCCGGGGATACAACCGGGGACCCATTACCATCAAGGAGATATCCGAGCGCCAGGACGTCTCGGTCGCTTACCTGGAGCAGATACTGAATACGCTCCGGAAGGCCGGCATCATCAGCAGCGTGAAGGGGCCGGGCGGAGGGTACGTCCTCGGCAGGGACCCGGACAACATCAGTATCGGCGCCATATTGCGGGAACTCGAAGGTCCTGTGGCGATAACCTCATGCCTCGATCCGAAGGAGGGATGCATGAGGGTGGAAGGTTGCGTCACCCATCTCTTGTGGAAGGCCCTAGGAGAGAACATCGAGGCTTTTCTCGACAAGATGACGCTGCGGGACCTGCTGAGAGGCGACCAGTTTATCGAGGTGCCGCGCAAAGAGGGAAGGAAGAAGGCGGGAAAAGGCGTTTCTGCGGGGCTGGGGCGATGAAGTTCACAGAAAATGTAAAGCCCGACGTCACCACGGACATCGTCTATATGATGTGTCCGATGCATCTTCTGAAGCTGGAGGAGCAGATGAAGGAACTCCAACCCGGACAGATACTGGAGATCATGACGGATTATGACGGGGCGCTGGAAGACATCCCGGCCTGGTGTGAAAAGACAAGGAACGAGTTTCTCGGGATGGAGGACTCGGGCGATTTTTTTAAATTCTATATCAAGAAGCTTGCGAGGTGAGTATGAAGAAGATCTATCTTGACCATGTCGCTACGAACCCCCTTCACCCCGAGGCGCTCGATGCGATGATGCCTTACCTGAAAGAGGAGTTCGGTAACCCGCTGAGCGTGTACGAATACGGGTCTCGTGCGAAGTCTGCCATAGAAGGCGCCAGGGAGCAGGTGGCGGGCCTCGTCGACGCCAAGCCCGCCGAGATCATCTTTACGGCGAACGGAGCAGAAGCGAACAATTTCGCGCTGCGCGGTATTGCTCTTGCGAAACAAAACGAGGGCAAGCATGTCCTTGTCTCCCGGATGGAGCACCATTCGATACTGAATTCCGCCCGCTATCTCGAAAAGAACGGGTTCGCGGTGACCTATCTTCCGGTCGACAAGAAAGGTCTTGTGGATCCCGAAACCGTAAAGAAGGCGATCACGAAGGAGACGGTGCTCATTTCGGTGACCCACGCCAGCAGCGAGGTCGGTACGATAGAGCCGATCAGGGAGATTGTCAGGATCGCCAAGGAGAAGAACATCATCGTCCATACCGACGCGGTCGCGACGACCGGGAATATCCCGGTGGACGTAAAAGACCTGGGCGTCGACCTCCTCAGCATGGCCGCCCATCAGTTCTACGGGCCGAAAGGCGCGGGTGCGCTTTACGTAAAGCAGGGAATACGGATCGTGCCGCTCATCTACGGCGGGATACAGGAATCGGGCAGAAGGGCCGGCACTGAAAATGTGCCTGCCATCGTCGGAATGGGAAAGGCTGCGGAGCTCGCAAAGGCGGAAATGCCGAAAAGGACGGAATACCTTAAGCCGCTGAGGGACAGGATAATCGATACCATGATGGGCGTAGAGCGGGTGTATCTGACAGGCGACAGGGAGAACAGGCTGCCGGCGCATGCCAGTTTCTGCGTCGAATATATAGAAGGCGAGGCAATGCTGTTGCTCCTCGCCGCCAAGGGGCTTTTTTCTGCGAGCGGCTCTGCCTGTTCTTCCAAGGCGCTGAAGGCGTCGCCGGTGCTGCTTTCGATGGGCATCTCTTCAAGTCTTGCGCAGGGCTCGATCGTATTTTCCCTCGGGACGATGAATACTTCTGGAGATGTCGACTATCTGCTGACGGAATTTCCGGCGGTGATCAAGAGATTACGAGAGATTTCTCCCTATGCACAGGGATGGGGAGACAGAGAGGAAGGTGGAGAAGAATGTACAGTGAAAGAGTGATGGACCATTTTACGAACCCGCGAAACGTGGGTGATATGGCAGATGCGGACGGCATCGGGACCGAGGGCAACCCGACTTGCGGCGACGCGATGAAGATCTATATAAAGGTGAGGGACGGCAGGATCGTCGACGCCAAGTTCAAGACCTTCGGTTGCGGTGCGGCGATCGCGGTCAGCAGCATGGTGACCGAGATGGTGAAGGGAAAGACGCTGGACGAGGCACTCGCGATTTCGAAAGAGACGGTCGCCGCCGAATTGGGCGGCCTGCCGCCTCAGAAGATGCACTGCTCTAACCTCGGGGCCGACGCCCTCAAAAAGGCGATAGAGGACTACCGGAGCAAGCAGAAGTAATATTTTTTTGAATGGCGCGGGAGGATTAGAATCCTCCCGCGTTTTTGTTCTGGTCGCGGTGCGCTCTTTACCGCGAAAAGACCACCTTCACCTTGTCGGGCCCCAGTTTTGTTACCATCAGGTCTTCCCTATAGTATTTCCCGACCCCTTTGATGAGACCGACCAGAAAATCGATCAGCCTCCTTCTGGATATGTATTTCATCACGAGGGTCTTGTCGCCGGTCCACTCATATTCGAATCTCGGCGGGTGGGCATTCGGGATCGTGTCGGTCGTCGCCTTGTGGACGTCATCCATCTTCAGGAGAAAGTCCCTGGCCGAATTGGCTCCCCGGAAATATGACTGATAGATCTTCGGCGCGAAGACGTTGACCCAGTAATCGCCAAACGCGTCCGCTGCCTGAACAAGCGTTATGTTCAGGATAGCGCAGACGGAACCAACGATTTTTAAAGCTTTTTCGTCGGCCACGTCTTCTGTTGCCAGGAAGACGGAATTACCGTCCATGCCCGCGTCAGCCAGCGCTTCCACCCACTTGTCCTTGCCGAATTTTTCAGTTACCAGATCAGCCAAACACTTGAGAATTACTCCCTTCATATTGAAACTCCCTCCTTTTTGTGAAATCGATATCTGAATATACACGGAAAAAAAGCAACATGCAAGGGAAAACCTTGCAATTTCACAAAGGAGAAGGCGAACGCGCTGAAAATGTCGGCCGCATTTGAATTATCCGCCCCGATGTTCTATATTTATGTAGTATTTAGATGCTAGTAAATCATTTAATCACGGGGAGGTTTCGCATGGAAAAAAACATCAAGGAAAAGTCGCTCGACCGCGCGACGCTCTCGGTGTTGAACGTAGCGGAAAAAGCCGGGGTCAGGACTGTCTGGGACCGCTACGCCGCCCAGTCGCCGCAGTGCGGCTTCGGCGAGACGGGGCTCTGCTGCCGGCACTGTATGCAGGGACCCTGCAGGATAAGTCCTTTTGAGCACGGCGCAAAGGAGGGTGTCTGCGGCGCCAACGCCGATGTGATGGTGGCCAGGGGAATATGCCGTGCGGTCGCAGGGGGGACTGCTTCTCACGGGGGGCACGCAAAGCACATGGCCTATACCCTTCTGAAGTCGGCCAGGGGCGAGGCTGCGGACTATCCCATCAGGGACGAGTCGAAGCTGAAGGCGGTTGCGGCAAGGATTGGGGTTAAGACGGAGGGCAGAACAATAAACGAGATAGCGGCGGACGTCGCGAAAATAGCGCTTGCCGATTTTTCTGAAAAGGAGTCGCCCCTGACATGGGCCGCAACCACGGTTACGAAGGGAAGGGTGGAAACCTTTTTAAAATTCGGCGTAGTCCCCACCGGAATCGACAGCTCCGTCGCAGAGTCGATGCATCGGACTACCTACGGCGTTGACGCCGATCCGGTCAACATCCTGCTCGGTGCGATAAAATGTGCACTCGCGGATTATTCGGCCTGCCACATGGCAACGGACCTTGCGGATATCCTCTTTGGCACGCCGTCGCCTGTCGTTACGCAGTCGAACCTCGGTGTGCTGAAAAAAGACGCGGTAAATGTAGCGCTTCACGGTCATAACGCGCTCCTGAGCGATATCGTCGCCCAGGTGGCGGGTGAAAAGGAACTGAACGAAAAGGCGAAGGCGGCCGGCGCAAAAGAAGGCATTAACGTCGTAGGTGTCTGCTGTACCGGCAACGAGGTTATGATGCGCCACAAGATCCCTCTTGCGACAAGCTCGGTCTCGCAGGAGGCGGCGATAATAACCGGGGCCCTTGACGCTATGGTCGTCGACTATCAGTGCATCATGCCTTCGCTGGCCGGAATCGCGGAATGCTATCACACGCAATTGATTACGACTATGCCGATCGCCAAGATCCCGAAGGCCCTCCACATCGAATTCCATGAGAAGAACGCGAAGGAAAGCGCACGGAAGATCATAGAAACGGCGATAGAAGCCTTTAAGAAACGGGACGCGGCAAAGATACAGATACCTGACGTGACCAGCACTGCCTATGCCGGCTTCTCGACGGAGGCGATCCTGGGGGCTTTGGCGCTCGTCAACAAAGAGGACCCCCTCAAGCCGCTGATCGACAATATCGTCGCGGGCAACATCTACGGCGTATGCCTTTTTGCCGGGTGTAATACCGTGAAGGTGACGCAGGACGCGAATTATACTGCGATGATAAAGGAACTTGCAAAGCACAACGTGCTCATCCTCGCAACCGGATGCGCCTCCGGTGCCTTTGCGAGACACGGGTTCATGACGCCCGAGGCGACCGAGAAATACGCCGGCGAGGGGCTCAAGGCGGTGCTCACTGCTGTCGGCAAGGCGGCAGGGCTCGGGGGGCCGCTTCCGCTTGTGCTCCATATGGGCTCCTGCGTTGACAATTCGAGGGCGGCCGATGTTGCAGTGGCAGTCGCGAACAAATTGGGGGTTGATCTGAACATGCTCCCTGTCGTAGCATCGGCGCCGGAACCGGTGACCGAAAAGGCGGTCGCGATCGGCACATGGGCGGTTGCGGCAGGCCTTCCGACTCACCTTGGGGTGGTGCCGCCGGTGCTTGGGAGCAAAGTGGTCACCGGTGTGCTCACCTCGGCTGCAAAAGACCTCTTCGGCGGCTACTTCATCGTCGAAACCGACCCGGTTGCAGCAGCCGGAAAACTCATTGCGGTCATGGGCGAGAGGCGCAAAGGCCTCGGGCTCTCCGCATAAGGAGGCTGAGATGAAACAGATATTTGTTAGGCCCGAACTCTGCATGGGCTGCCGGAGCTGTGAGATCGGCTGCGCCGTCCAGCATTCAAAAGACAAGACGCTTTTTTCAGCGGTGCTCCAGTCGCCTCCGCCTTCGCCCAGACTTTTCGTAGAGTCGGCGGAGGACGTAAAGATGCCGGTCATCTGCAGGCATTGTGAGGAAGCGCCCTGTCTTAACGGCTGTATCAGCGGCTGCCTCTACCGCGACGAAAAGGGCTTCGTGCGGAGGAAGAAAGAACGGTGCATAGGCTGCTGGTCCTGCATGATGCTCTGTCCCTTCGGCGTGATCACCAGGGACAAGGAGAAGCGCATCGCGGTAAAGTGCGACCGGTGCCACAAGCTCGATCTGCCGGCCTGCGTGAACGCGTGTCCCACGGGAGCGCTTCAGCTGGTCGATCTCGACGAGGTGCCGAAGGAGATAAGAGGCAGGGCAGTCCTTTCCGGGACGAGGGCATACAAACCCTGAACAAAAAGAAGGAGGAACGATGCGACATGTCATAATTGGCGGAAGCATAGCCGGGATATCCGCCGCAAAGGCGATACGGCAGTCTGACCCCTCCGCTGAAGTTGCAGTCCTTTCGGGAGAAAAGACGAGGCCGTATTACAGGCCGATGATCCCGTTTCTCATAAATAAAGGAGATATCGATATCACCTTCGAGGACGACCTTGAAAAGAGATTTGGCTTTGCCGTTGCTTACGAAAAAGCAGCCGGCATCGATGTGGCGAAAAAGGAAGTCCGTCTGGAATCGGGCCGCAACATCTCCTATGACAGGCTCCTGATCGCGACGGGGAGCCGAGCGGTCGTCCCCGCTATCCCTGGCATCCGCGGTGAGGCGGTGTTCACCCTGAGGACCGCGCAGGACGCGCGTTCCATCGGAAAGTCGGCGGAGAAGGCACGCAGTGCCGTCGTTCTCGGCGGCGGTCTCGTCGGGATCAAGACCGCCATTGCCCTCCGTAAGGCCGGGCTTGGCGTGACGATTGTCGAAAAGCTCGATTGTATACTGCCGGGAAAGTTCGACCGGAGGGGGTCCGAGATTATCTCGAATATTGTCGAAAGAGAGGGCATTCGGGTCTTGACCGGAATGTCGATTGTGGAGGCGGTGAGGGCCGAAGGAGAATTGCGCGGTGTCAGACTCTCCTCAGGGGATACGCTGGATGCCGGGATGTTGATTGTTGCCGCCGGAACACGGCCGGACCTCGATGCCGTAAAAGACACGGGCATCAGGACACAGACGGGTATCGTGATCGATGAAAACCTGCGGACAAGCGTTCCTGATATCTACGCGGCGGGAGACGTCGTTGAATATACCGACCTGGTCTTCGGCAGGCCCGCGGTGTCCGCCCTCTGGACGAACGCGGAGGAGATGGGCAGACTGGCAGGCAGGAATATGGCCGGGGGCAAGGCAAAATACGAAGGGTTTCTTTCCGTGCTCAACTCTTCCGAGATATTCGATGTCCCGGTCATGGCGATCGGCCTTATCGAACCGGACCCCTTGAGCCGCGAATACGAATCGCTCGTTGAGGACAACGTAGACAGTTACAGGAAACTTGTCTTTAAAGGCAGTGTCCTGGTCGGCGCGGTATTTATCAACGACGTCGAAAACGCAGGTATCTATACGAACCTCATACGAAGCAGGATGCAGATCGGCGGGCTGAAGGAAGAGGCTATCAAGGGAAGCCTCAGATATATCAATTTCATCAGGACCGTGCCTGAACAGACGATGAGCGCATAAGCGAAATGCCCCTCCCGAATTTCTACCTTTGTAAGGGATGGTGTGAGGGGTGGTTTCTGAAACCTGACGAACTAAGAGGCACCGATGAAGAAATGGTATTTGAGATAGGTCCTAGTCGAGTATCTTTTTCACCCGGCCGACTTCTCCGGTCTGCAGCCGCACCTTGATCCCGTGCGGGTGCGCGGGGGAATTCGTGAGAATGTCCTTTACAACGCCTTCGGTCAGTTTTCCGGTCCGTTGGTCCTGCTTCAATACGATCGAAACGTGCAATCCCGCTTTAATATCGGACCGTCTGGTCCCGTCCATCCTTGTC
>JAJYLU010000056.1 GCA_021787505.1 Nitrospirota bacterium
GGAAGATCTTCGAGAAGCACTTCAAGGTGATCGACAACGAGCGGTGTGCCTGACCGGGCGTTTCGGTTTTTCCGAAGGCCACGGCGTCATGGTGCAAAAAAGTGCGGGAAAATCTGTTAAAATAAAGAAACTTTCGCCAGTGAATAAGCCCTTTTAAAAATATTAGAATTCAGGAGAGATTCATTCTATGCATCGCCGGGACAGCCTCTTAGAGGACCGGGGGACTGTTGATCGAAGAAGGGCATCGTTTGTCCTGCCGGCGGTCTGCATTGCCCTTATGTCGGTACTCGCTTTTCCGGCGACCTCCCCCGCGAAGACCGTTCCGGCTCCCTGCAGGATTCATCATCCGAGCGACGACAGAATCGACAGCGAATGCCGGCGAGTGAAAAAGGGCCAGACACTCGAGAGTCTCTTCGGGGAAAGATGGATCGATGTCGCACGCTTCAACAGAATAGACAGGCGGCATATCTATCCCGGCATGCCGATCAAGGTACCGAAGAACCTCGATGATATCAGGGACTTTACCCCTATGCCGAAAGAATACGAACCCGCCAGGCAGGAACCGAAATTTATCCTGGTTGACCTTTCCGAGCAGTTTCTCGGGGCTTACGAATACGGCAATCTCGTCTTCTCGGCGCCGGTCGCCACAGGCGGCAAAGACAACCCTACTCCGGACGGGACGTTCCGGATCACTGCGATACACAGCGACCACGTTTCTTCGCTCTATTATATCGAAGATACGGACAAGCTCTATCCGATGAATTATGCGCTGAGGTTCTTCGTAAACCGCGACGGGGTGGCGTTCTGGATCCACGGACGCGACATCCCGGGCTATGCCGCGTCCCACGGCTGCATAGGACTTTATGACGAGGAGATGCAGAAGAAATATTACAGATTTCCCAGAAAACCGGTCCTTGAAGATGCAAAAAAACTCTTTGAATGGGTCATTTCTCCGCGCAAGGACGAAGGAATATTTCAGGTCATAGAGAATGGCCCGAAGGTGGTTATCACCGGCAAAGCACCGCTGCCGGTCCGGAAAAGAAAATAGTAATATCTTCTTCCTATTTGTCTAAAGTCTCTCTTACCTTACTCAACAGATCGTAGGGTGTAAGCGGTTTTGAAATGAAATCAAGTCCCGCTTCAAGAACGCCCTTCTTGTGGATTATGTCCGCTGTATAGCCGCTCGTGAATATCACCTTGACATCCGGCTTTATCTGCCTGATTTCATCATCTGCCTCTTTTCCACTTTTTCGCGGCATTATTACGTCGATCAAAACAAGTTGTATAACGTCTTTATATTTCCTGAGCTGATTTACAGCATCTTCCCCATCGACCGCCTCAATCACTTCATAACCATATTTCAGAAGCACCCTCTTCATAAGAGTTCTCACATCGTCATTGTCCTCTGCGACCAGAATGGTTTCGCTTCCGCCCCTGGGGGGCACAACTTCCCTGCCCTTCCCTCTCTCCATCGGAGATTGCATCACAGGCAGATATATCTTGAATGTAGTACCTTTCCCTGGCTCACTGTACACATTGATATGTCCGTTGTGCTGCTTGATTATCCCGTAAGCCGTTGCCAGTCCGAGGCCCGTCCCTTTGCCGATCCCCTTGGTGGTAAAAAATGGCTCAAAGATCCTCTGTCTTGTCTTTTCGTCCATGCCGCAGCCGGTATCTGTCACGGTAATCAGGGCATAGATGCCGGCATTTTCGACGTCGTACGTCTTGATCTCTTCCGGATCCAGAAAATCCGTTCCCGTACTTATCAATATGGTCCCTCCATCAGGCATTGCGTCACGCGCGTTGGTGCACAGATTCATGAGGACCTGCTCCAGTTGTCCGGGGTCAACCAGGACCGTTAAATTTCTCTCCGAAAAAATTATGCTAATTTCGATATCTTCACCGATGAGTCTTCGAAGTAGCTTCTCGATTCCTTTAATCAGCTCATTTATATCTGTCTGTTTCGGACTGATTATCTGTTTCCTGCTGAAGGCCAGAATCTGCTGTGTCAAATTGACCGATTTTGCGGCCGCACTCAGTATCACGTCCACATAACGCTGAAAGGGGCTGTCTTTGTCCAGGTCAACCTTGAGCAATTCGCCATACCCCATTATCGTCGTCAGCATATTATTGAAATCATGGGCTATGCCCCCGGCAAATTGTCCAATCGCCTCCATCTTCTGGGCCTGAAGCAGCTGCTCTTCAAGCTTCTTGTGTGCCGTTATGTCGCGGTCTATCCCCCGGTAGCCTTCGAGGTTCCCGGATGCGTCAAAAAAAGGGACGCCGCTTGTCTCGAGAACCACCTTTCGACCATCCTTATGAACGTTCACATTTTCCCATGTTGCAAAAGGTTTCTTCGATTCGGCGACTGATTTAAACTCCCTGTGCAGCAGCTTTGCCTCCTCGGGAGACATAAAATCAAACGGTGTTTTCCCAATAACCTCCTCAGGCTCATACCCCAATATGTCCCTGATCTTTGGGCTACAATATGTATAGGTGCCATCCCGGTCTACCTCCCAAATCAAGTCACTTGTGCTTTCTATTAAGGCCCGGAATCTTCCCTCGCTCTCCCGGAGCGCCTCGCGCTCTTTGGCGAGCTCCCGCACCTTTTTGTCCAGTTTCCGCGAAAGGGCCTCAGTCTGCATCTGACATAGATCCTTCATTTCTGCCGGCGGCGGGAGCAGAACTGAAAGTTCATTCGTCTCGAATTCGTTGATAACTTCTCTGATGGTCCTGAAAAAATCAGCAGGTTCCATCGGCTTTATCAGAAACCGTGAGGCGCCGAGAGCCATTGCCAGTTTTTCGTCCTTCTGATCAACAAAGGTAGCCGTATAGAAAATGAAGGGGATATTTTTCAATTGCCCGTCGGTCTTAATCCTGCGGCAGAGCTCAAAACCGTTCATTTCCGGCATAAGGATATCAGAAACAATGAGGTCGGGATGCCATTGGCGCACTTTTTCCAGCGCGATGGCTCCGTTGACAGCGCCCTCCACTTCGTATTTCTGAGCCCGCAAGGACCGCTCGAGAAAGACCCTGGAGTTGTCGTCGTCTTCCACGATCAAAATTTTCACGGGATCTCTCCTATGACCCGTTTTAACTGGGAGATCACCCGCCGGGGGTCGATCGGCTTCTCGATATATTCATCGCATCCTGCAGCCAACAGCCGTTCCTTGTCGCCAGCCATGGCAAAGGAGGTGACGGCGATAACGGGGATAGTATTCCCGATCTCGGAGGTGCGTATTTTGCGCAGCACTTCCATGCCATCGATGTCCGGCAGCTGGATATCAAGGATAATGAAGTCAGGCCTCTGCTTAATCGCCATTTCAGCCCCCTGCATGCCCGTCGGCGCCCAGAGTGTCCGGTATCCCGCTTTTTCCAGTAATCTGGTCATCAAAACCATATTGTTTTCATTGTCTTCTATGACCAACCCTGTTCTCATAGTATATCACCTCCGCTCTTTTCATCTAGGACGCCCGGATAATCACTGATGTCCCTGGGAATCGTTATTGTAAACGTACTGCCTTGTCCCTCTGTGCTCTGAACGGAAATACTGCCGCGCAGAATGTCGGTGACGAGCTTTTTTGTCAGGTAAAGTCCAAGACCGGTGCCTCCTGCTTTCACCCTTAAATGGGTCTCAAGTCTTTCAAACGGTTCAAACAGTCTGGCGATGTCCTTCCCGTCGATGCCGATGCCAGTATCGCTTACAGACAATGACACCTGTTCATCAGCGATCCGCGAAGCCACAGTAATCTTTCCCGACTCCGTAAATTTCACGGCATTGCTCAAAAAGTTGATCAGACACTGCAACAGACGCCGCCTGTCCGTATTCAGGTGCATATCACGAGATACGTTGATTTCAAAGATCAACCCCTTGTCCTTTAACTGTGGACCTATAGTCGCTATGGCATCGTCGACCGCCTCTCTCAGGAAAAATTCCTCGGGATACGCTTCGACTCTTCCGGCCTCGATCTTAGAAATATCAATGACGTCGGTAATAAGGTCCAGAAGGTGCCTGGCCGAAAAGTAGGCCCTGGTCAGATTGTCCTTCTGCTCCTCGTTGAGTTCTCCCGACATACCCTGAAGAGTCATGCCGGTAAACCCGATTATCGAATTCAGGGGTGTCCGCAGCTCGTGAGACATCGAAGCGATGAACATTGATTTCAGAGTATCGAGCTCCTTGAGCTTCTTATTTGCGGCCGACAGCTCGCTAGTGCGTATCTCCACCATATCTTCCAGGTGAAGGCGGTGCTTCTCCAGCTCTGCCTCCGTCTTTTTGCGTTCCGTGACATTGCGGATAATTGTAAGAATACATGCCTCGTTATCAAGCAGTATGCTTTCGCCCGACACAAGCCCGTCGAGGACCTTTCCGGATTTGGTTCTAAAACGCGCTTCCATATCCCGCACTTTCCCATGCTCCCTCAGCGTTGCACTATACCGCTCGCGGTCTCCGGGCTCAACCCACAGATTCAAATCTGTCGTCGTATGGTTAAGCGCCTCGTCGCGCAAGTAGCCTGATTCCGCAAGAAATACTTCGTTTACTTCGAGCAAAAGGCCGTCGGCCGCGCGACTGATCACGATAGCGTCGGGCGTGGCATGGAAGGCCTTGAAAAACTTTTCTTCGCCGAAACGCAACTCGGCATTGATTTGCTTAAGTTCCCGGGTGCGTTCATTAACCTGATGTCTCAAAACCAGACTGCCCGCCAGGCTCATGAGCAGAGTACCGCCAAAAACAAGACCGATGATTTGCATCCATGCCGGCAATTTGAATTGCACCTCTTCTGACGTCCATCGTGCCAGCGACGCATAATATGCCGACCGCGGATCTCTCTTAAGCTCCGACAAACGGCTGTCAATAGTATCCAATAAATGTTTGGGGTCGCCCTTGGGGACTGCGAAAAAAAAGGGGGCCGGATCGAACATGACGGGTGTATCTTCAAGCCCGGCCTTTCTTGCGTGCATCAATCCATAGAAACGGTTGGTGACGCCGGCATCGGCTTTACCTTCGGCAACCATCTCAAACTCGGTCTTGTAATCCGGCACGGGAATGAGGGTGATTTTCAACCCGAAGCTGTTCGTTAGGCGGGTAAAGGTTTCCAGTTGGATCGTTTTCTCAAGGGCGGCAATTCTCTTTCCGTTCAGATCCAGTATCGATTGGATCCCGCTGCCTTTTCGGGCATACACCTGGGACCAGACGGACAGGACAGGGACCTTGTGAAAGGAGTATACCTTTTCACGGTCCGCCGTATATGCCACGTCGGGCATGAGATCGATCTGGCCTTTCGCCAGACGGTCCAATCCCTCCGCCCACGTGCCATGTACATAACGCAGATTCCAACCTTCGCTTTTCGCGATATACTCGATGACGTCAATAAAAATGCCTGAAGGTTTGCCGGATTCGGAGGTAAAGACCTTTGGTGCATTTTCGTAGACGCCGACAGTCACTGTCCGAACATCGGCCATCGCGGGAGGGGTTTCAAGGAATGAAAAAATCAACAGGATAATAACCGGCGCTAAAAAATAGCCAAGAGAAGCTGCACCCCCATCGATTGCGGTCCTGTATACGCCGCTGGTCAGAAAAAGAAAGGTTCGTCTTTTCATGTTCGCCTTCTTACGGAAACTTGCATATCCCCCAATCTACCAATAAAACATGATGCGCTCACTGTCCTGCAGTCCGTTCAAACGCAATTTCGATCACTCCCCTTCCAGTCCGAACTTCTTCAGCTTCCTCCAGAGGGAGACCCTGTCGATGCCCAGTATCTGGGCGGCGATCGTCTTGTTATGGCCGACCTCGCCCAGGACCCAGTTGATATACGTCATCTCCTGCTCCTCGAGTGAAGGGATCTTGCCCTCCTTTTTCCTGAATGTCCGTATGCTCAGTTCCCTCAGGTCTTCGGGAAGGTGCGCTATCTCTATCGACCCGCCGTTGGAGAGCGCAACGCCCCTTTCGATGATGTTTTCGAGCTCCCGCACGTTTCCGGGGAAGTCGTAGTTCATCAGTATCGCCGTCACGTCCGGGGAAATCTCCCGTATCTCTTTCTTCATCACTGTCGCATATTTCTTCAGGAAGTAGTAGCTAAGAAGAGATATGTCGTCTTTTCTCTCCGACAGAGGCGGGACACGGAGCGTCACGACGTTCAGCCTGAAGTAAAGGTCCTGCCTGAAACCGCCCTTTTTGATTACCTCCTGAAGGTCCCTGTTCGTGGCCGCCAGAAACCTGACGTCCACCCTCATAGGAGCGGTGGCGCCGAGCCTCAGGACCTCTTTTTCCTGGATGACCCTCAGGAGCTTCACCTGCATCGAGAGGGACATCTCGGTGATCTCGTCCAGAAAGAGCGTGCCCCCGGAGGCCATCTCGATAAGCCCCTTTTTCATCGCCGAGGCGCCGGTAAAGGCGCCCCTCTCATGACCGAAGAGTTCGTTCCCCAGGAGTTCTTCGTTGAAGGCGCCGCAGTTGACGGCACAAAAAAGGCCTTCGCCTCTCCTGCTGTACAGGTGGATATACCGCGCGAAGAGTTCTTTGCCGGTGCCGCTTTCTCCCGTGACAAGGATGTTGCAGTCCGTAGGGGCGATCTGCCGCGCGGTCTCGAGAAGCCTCTGCATCTCCGCGTCCTGGGTGATGATCTTCACCCTGCCCTGATAATTCTCGATCTGCTCGCGCAGTCGGGCGTTCTCCTGTTTGAGCTTCACCTTTTCCGACGCTTCCCTTACCACCTTCCTCACTTCGTCGAGCTTGAAGGGTTTTGTGATGTAATCATACGCGCCCTTCTTGATCGCCTGTATGGCAGACTGGACAGTAGCATATCCCGTAATCACAATCACCTCGCTGTCGGGGTACAGGGACCTGCATTTCTTGAGTATCTGCAGCCCATCGACCTTCTCCATCTTAAGGTCCGTGAGCACTACGTCGTAACGCCGGTCCTCGATCATCTTCAGCGCGTTCGGCCCGCTCTGCGTGCTCTGGACCGCGTAGCCCTCGCGCACCATGATATGCTCAAGGTTCCTGATTGCGATCTGTTCGTCGTCCACGATCAGAAGCTTTGTCTTGTATTCCACTGTTCCCTCCTTGGCGGCGCGGGTCCGCGCCGGCGGTCCTCATTCAGCGGCGCCGTCACAGAGCGCCTCCTTCATCGGGAGCTTGATGAGAAAGGTCGTGCCCTCCCCTTCCGCACTCACGACCTTTATGGACCCCTCGTGCTCCTCGACGATCTCCCTGGCAACATAGAGACCGAGGCCGGAACCCTTGCCGTCTTCCTTCGTCGTAAAGAAAGGGTCGAAAATATGTTTGACCGTGTCAGCGTCCATCCCGATGCCGGTGTCGCGCACCCGTATTTTCACGAGCTTGTTTTCGTTGTCTTCCTCAGCAGCGATCGAGATGGTACCGCCGTCCGGCAGCGCGTCGATCGCGTTCTTTACGAGGTTGAGGATCGCCTGCTCGAGTCTCTGCTTGTCGGCCGTGATCCAGCTCGTCTCGGGCACGTCCACCCGGACCTCTACCTTGGACGGGATGTCTCCCTGCACAAGCCTGATCGTATCTTCGACGAGGCCCCTGAGCGCGATAGGCTTGCTCTTGAATTCCTTTTTTCTCGAAAACTCCAGCAGGGAAAGGACCATCGCCTTCGCCCGCTCCACCTCTTTCTCGATCTGCTGCATCAACTCCTTCTTGTATTCGACGTCGTGGTATTCGATCTCTTCATGGAGTATCTGGCAGGAACTGAATATGTTCGAAAGAGGATTGTTGAGCTGATGGGCGACGCCCGACACCATGGTCCCCAGGCAGGCGAGCTTCTCGGACTGCATGATGAAACGCATCTGCCGGAGCTCGAGCTCCTTCAGCATCCTGCTGAAGGCATTGCTCAGAGAGACGATCTCCCTGTCGGAAGAAGCGATAGCCAGGGAATCGAACTTGCCGTCTATGATCTTCTGTATGCCCTCCTCCAGCTGTTTGAGGGGGCTGACGACCATGCGTGAGAGATAATGGCCCACGATAAGCCCGACGATCACAAGAAACGCGATCGACAGCATGAGGACGCGTCCGGAAGAGGCGATCAATGACTGAATATACGTCCTTTCGGCGACGGATATCGCCTCTGTCGCATCGACGATCTTCTTCCCCTTCGCCCTGATCCTTCCCTCCACTTCGTAGGCTTCGATCAGGCCGCGCGTCTTGTCCATGCCGTAGTATCTCTGCATGAGCGATTTGTATTCCCTGATATCGTCCCCCAGCCTGTCAACGTCCGTCTTTATCTGCAGCCTCCGGATCCCCTCCCTGTTTTTCGCGATGATCTCCTCGGCCTTCTTCGTAAAGCGGAGATTCTCCGCGAAGTCCTCGTTGTCGCGGTAAAGGAAATAGTTCTTCTCAAACCGCCGCATCTCGAGCGTCGTGTCGAAGAACTCGGAGATGCTGAAACTGAAAGAGATCTTTCTGTCGAT
>JAJYLU010000057.1 GCA_021787505.1 Nitrospirota bacterium
CAAACCCCTGATAGAGAGGGTAGTAACGGTTACCGGAGAGGGCATAAAGGAGCCGAAGAACCTTATGGCACGGGTAGGGACCAAGATATCCGAGCTCATCGAGGAATGCGGCGGCTTCAGGGACGACGTAGCAAAGGTCGTTGCCGGCGGGCCGATGATGGGCTTTGCGCTCTCTTCCCTCGATGTCCCGGTAACAAAAGGGACCTCCGGTGTCCTCGTCCTTCCCGAAGAGGGAGTGATGCATGCCGAAGACTATGGCCCCTGTATCAGGTGCGGCAGGTGCATCGACGTCTGCGCGATGGGGTTGATGCCCTCTATGCTCAGCATCCTTTCCGAAAAGGGGATGTATGAGGCAGCGAAGGAATATAATCTCTTCGACTGCTTCGAATGCGGTTCCTGTGCCTTTGTCTGTCCTTCAAAGAGACCTATCGTGCAACTGGTAAGATTAGCGAAATCCATGGTAAAGCCTTAAGGAGATTATTGATGGAGGCAACGAAAAAAGAACATGAATTGATTGTTTCGGTCAGTCCTCACGTCAAGAGTGAGGAGACGACGAGCCGGATCATGTGGACGGTCAGCCTGGCCCTCCTTCCGGCGTTTCTTTCCGGAGTCTACTTCTTCGGGCTTAAGGCGCTTTTCATAATGGCGCTATGCGTGCTCAGTTCGGTCATATTCGAGGCGTTGTATCTGAAAGTGGTGAATAAGAAGTCCGTTATCGGAGACGGGAGCGGCTTTGTGACCGGACTCCTGCTCGGTATGAATATGCCTGCTTCGCTCTGGTCGTTTTCTCCTTTTACGGTGCATGTTCCGATCATCGCGTCCTTCGTTGCCGTCGTGATTACCAAACAGCTCTTTGGCGGACTGGGATATAACGTTTTCAATCCGGCGCTCATAGGAAGGGCCTTTGCGCTTATTTCATGGCCGCGGGCGATGACGATCTGGATGGCGCCGACCGCGTCCGTCCTCGCGATGGATGCCAAGACGACCGCGACCCCCCTGGGGATACTCAAAGAGGCCGGAATGTCAGAGCTGATCAAGGTCTTCGGGGACAAGGTGAGCCTCTACGAGCACCTCCTCACCGGAAACCGCGCGGGATCGATCGGTGAGACCTCGGCGATAGCTCTGCTCATCGGCGGCCTGTTTCTGCTCTATAAGAAGTATATCACCTGGCATATACCGGTATCGTTCCTCGGCACCGCCGCACTGATCGCCTGGGTCTTTGGCCAGAAGGGGGCGCTCTTTGCGGGGGACCCGCTCATCCATCTCTTTTCCGGAGGCATGATGTTAGGCGCCCTCTTTATGGCTACCGATTATGTCACCTCGCCATCGGTAAGGAAGGCGCAGCTCATATTCGGCGCCGGCTGCGGCGCGCTGACGATGCTGATAAGGCTGAAGGGCGGATTCCCGGAAGGCGTCATGTTCGCAATCCTGATAATGAACTGTTTTGCGCCGCTTCTTGACCGGGGCTTCAGATCCAAGGTGTTCGGGGCGGTAAAGACGGCAAAGGAGATAAAGAAATGACCGGCAAGGACATTATTAAGATAACCTTCAACCTCGTCATTGTGTATCTGATAGGAGGGCTTATCCTTTCATTCGTATATGCGAAGGCCGCTCCCCAGATATACAAGAACAACGAAGAGGCCGAGAAAAAGGCGCTGAAGGAACTCATGCCCGATGCCGATTCGGTCGAGAAGATCGGCGAGTGGGAGCCCCACGAAAAACATGCAAACTATTTCGTCGCAAAAAAGGGCGGCCAGGTTATCGGCTATGTCGTCCAGTCCTTCGGCAAAGGATATTCGAGTTTTATTAACACCCTTATCGCGGTCGACACGAACTTCACGGTCCAGAAGATCAAGGTACTTGCCCACGGCGAAACACCCGGCCTGGGCGACGGGATCGAGGAAGACTGGTTCCAGGCGCAGTTCAAAGGAAAGACCCTCGATCATCTCAAGGTGATAAAGGGAGAGACAAAAGATGACATCCAGGCGATTTCCGGCGCAACCATATCGAGCCGTGCGGTCACCGAAGACGCGGTAAAAAACGGCGTGGCATTTCTGATCAAGACAATCAAGGGAGGAGGAACGGCAAATGTCCAGCCACAGCACAGTTAGTCTAAAGGACCAGATCCTTAACGGCATCATAAAAGAGAATACGATCTTCAAGCTCGCGCTCAGTCTCTGTCCCTCGATCGCGGTGACCAACAATCTGAAAAACGGCGTCTTTATGGGCGGCGCGGTCCTGTTTGTCCAGGTGATGGTGAATATGACCATTTCTCTCATGAGAAACGTCATCCATCCGAAGGTGAGGCTGCCGATCTTCATGCTCGTCATCTCCGGCTGGGTCACTGTCACCCAGATGCTCATGGCTGCCTTTGCCCCGGATGTGTATGCCAAGGTCGGCCTGTATATCGCGCTGATCGTTGCCTTTGCGTCGATCCTTGCGCGGGCAGAAATGTTCGCCTCGAAAAACAGCTTCCTGCCCTCTATGGCCGACGGTCTCGGCATGGGGATAGGCTTCCTTTTTGCGCTTACCACGATCAGTTTCTTCAGGGAGCTTGTCGGCAAGGGATCTTTATGGGGATTTCCGATCATCGATACGAAACCGGTCCTGCTGCTGATTCTGCCTGCAGGGGGGTTTTTCGCCGTCGGCATATTGATGGCGGGATTCAACTGGATAAATGCGAGGGCCGCGGCAAAAGCCGCCGCAAAGGCAAAGGCCGCGCTAGCTACGCGCTAAAGGGAGGAAGCATAGATGAGCCACGATTTCACAAAATTATTTGAACTCATAGTATCGGCGTCTCTGATAAATAACTTTGTGTTCACACGGTTCCTCGGGCTCTGCATATTCTTCGGCGTCTCGAAGAAGATGGAGACGGCTGTGGGCATGAGCATTACTTTCATATCCGTCATGATGATAAGCGCTGGGGTCAGCTGGGTCATATTCAATCTCGTGCTGGTGCCCCTTGAGATTACCTTTCTTCAGATTATCGTCTTTATCGGCGTCATCGCCGGCCTCGTGCAGCTTTCCGATACCATCATGAGGAAGGTATCGCCGGGGCTGTATTACAAGCTCGGCATCTACCTTGCCCTTATCTCGACCAACTGCATCATCCTCGCGGTGCCGCTGATAAACGCCGAAGAAAAATACACGTTTATTCAGAGTCTCGCCTTCGGCCTCGGCTCCGGCCTGGGTTTTGCGCTTGCGCTTATTATAATGGCGAGCATCCGCGAAAAATTGGAACTTGCCGATGTGCCGGCGCCATTCAAGGGCCTGCCGATGGCGTTTGTCATAACCGGACTTATCGCCCTTGCCTTCACCGGGTTCTCGGGCCTGATCACGCTGTAAGTTTTATGAGTAAATATAGTAAAATATTTATAAATATACTTGAGGAGAGCACAATGTCTAATGGGCCGATCATAAAAAAGACGGGGTTTAGTTCGTTTCTGATCACACTCTTCTGCGTTTCCGCGATTCTGCTCTTCTGCTCGCCCTCTCTTCTTTACGCCGGCGTCGGCGGCAGTGTCGAGGCCAAGAAAAGTGTCGACCTGGTTCCTCTCGTTAAGTGGACGCTTGTCTTCCTCGCTGGAATGGGCACTATCTTCGGGATTGGCATCGCCTTTGCCGCGAAGAAGTTCGCCGTCCAGATAGACCCCAGGGTTGAGAAGGTGAAAGACGTCCTCGCACATGCGCATTGCGGGGCCTGCGGATACGCGGGCTGCGAGCAGTACGCCGAGGCGGTCGTAAAGAACCCCGATGTGCCTGCGAACCTCTGTGTCCCGGCGGGCGCCAAAGGCGCCGAGGCGGTGGCAATGATCACCGGGAAAAAGGCCGAGATAAAGGAGCCCCAGTTCGCAAGGATCATGTGCCAGGGCAGCTGGTCGAAGGCGATAAAGAGGTTCAAATACGAGGGCATCCAGGACTGCAGGGCCGCGATACTCGCAGGCGGCGGGGACAAGGCATGCAGGTACGGCTGTCTGGGATACGGCACGTGTTCGAGGGTCTGTCCTTTCGGTGCGATCACGATGACCCAAGACCATCTTCCCTTTGTCGATATCACGAAGTGCACCGGCTGCAGGAAATGCGAACAGGCATGTCCGACGAAGGTCATCGAGGTCCTGCCGGCGTCGAGACAGGTGCTCGTCACCTGCCATTCGAAAGACAAGGGCGGCGATACGCGAAAGAACTGCGAGGTCGGATGCATCGCCTGCGGCATATGTGTCAAGGTTTGTCCCTTCGACGCCCCCTCGGTCAGCAACAGCCTTTCAAGGATAGACATCGATAAGTGCAAGGTCTGCGGGCTTTGTGTCCCAAAATGCCCCACGAAGGCGATCACCGACTTTATCCCGCATCGTGAGAAGGCGTTTGTCATGGAAAACTGCATCGGCTGTCAGATCTGCGCGAAGGTTTGTCCTGTCGACGCCCCTTCGGGCGAGCTGAAGAAGATGCATGTGATCAACAAAGACAAATGCATCGGCTGCGGCATCTGCACTGCGAAGTGTCCGGTACAGGCGATCAACGGCACGTTTAATGCGCAGGAAGTATTTGCAGCGGCTGCGGCGAAGAAGGCGAAAAAAGCTGAAGCTGCGTAAGAAAAATAATATAAAAATATGAAGTTGTAACGGGGCCCTTTTTGAGGGCCCTTTTTTTTAAAAAAAAATACAGAAGGAGGATTCGAAAGTGCGGGTATCAAAGGTCTTTATTATTCTTTTATTGACGGTCGCTGTCGCCGGGGTGGTGTATGCAGGAGCGGGGGAAGACTCTCTAAACAAACTGCTCGACGGCAATAAACGGTTTGTGTCGGGGGAACTTGCCAAAAAAGATCTGGGTGACGCCAGAAGACAGGAACTCACAAAGGGGCAGCATCCCTTTGCAACGGTCCTTTCCTGCGCGGACTCCAGGGTTTCCCCCGAACTCATCTTCGACGAGGGACTGGGGGATATCTTCATCATCAGGGACGCCGGAAACGTCGTGGGTCCCCTTACTTTGGGAAGTATCGAGTACGGAGTAGAGCATCTTCACACGCCGCTTCTTGTCATCCTTGGCCATGAGCAGTGCGGAGCGGTCACGGCGGCCCTCGACTCAAAAGGCGATTTGGAGGGCAATATCGGTGCGATCCTGAAGAAGATCATGCCGGCAGTCAAAACGGCCAGAAAAGCAGGCAAGGGCAGGGAAGGGACCCTGGACCTTGCGATACAGGAAAACGTCAGGAACACCTACAAGAACGTGATGAAGAGCAAGGTCGTGAGCGAACTTGTGCATGAGGGGAAACTCCAGGTTATCGGCGCCGAATACTATCTCGGGACCGGCAAGGTCGAGATGGTGGACCTCGGGTCTTCAGCCGGAGGCCATAAAGGGCATCATTAAAATAGATTTTGCTTTGTAGGGGCGGCCCTGTGGGCCGCCCTGGGATTAATGTGCTCATTCTCCATGCCCCCTTGGTTTAAAAATACACTTGATGCAGAGGCACGCTCCAAAAACTTTATAATGTCGAAACTTGCCTTCTTACATTGTCGCCTTCTTATCTGAAACAATAGCTCCTGCGGATAACAATTATCTTGCAAAGGTGGCGCAGATAAAGTTTTTTTCCGCATGTCTATGCCTCTATTTCTCAAAACGGCGACGAAAGTAGGCCCAAGTCGCTCACCCAGTTCTCCCGCTGCTGTTTTGTATTTAATATCCAAGACTTAGACTTTTCACTTTTCACTATTTACTGTTCACTTTCCACTGCCCCCTTGACAGTGAACGATTGTTCACCATATAATGGAATCATGACGAAGGACGTTAGAGAAGAAAGGCTGCGGTCTAGGGCAAGGGAGATATCCCGGTTTTACTCCCGGAGCGGCAGGATGCCGAGTTTCTCGGAGATCGGGGAGATGACAGGGATCCGTTCGAAGAACGCGGTCTACAAGCTCGTCAATAAACTTGCGGCGCTCAAGGTCCTCGAAAGGGACGCGAAGGGGAGACTTATCCCGGGTTCGATCGCTGCCCCGGTGAAGATCCTCGGCACGGTCGAGGCCGGGTTCCCAAGTCCCGCAGAGGAAGAACTGGTGGACACCCTTTCCCTGGACAACCTTCTTATCCAGAACCCGGAGGCCACCTTCCTCCTCAAGGTGTCCGGCGATTCGATGTCAGGGGCCGGGATACTGCCCGGGGATATGGTGCTCGTCGACAAAGGGCAGACGCCGAAGAGCGGCGACATCGTAATTGCCGAGGTAGACGGCGAATGGACGATGAAATATCTAGAAAAAAGAGGGGAAAACGTGGCCCTCATCCCAGCAAACCCCAACTATAAGCCGATACGGCCGAAAAAGGAGCTCAAGATCGCCGGCGTGGTGACGGCGGTGGTGAGGAAATATAGGTGACGGAAACAATGAATCACGAGGAGGAACAAAAATGATTGACCTGAAATTTCTTGGAGAGCTTTTTTATCTGGGCGTAGCGCTCAGTACTTTTTATGGCGCATGGAGTCTTTTACGAGGATACAGGCGGATAAACTCGACAGTTATCAAGACCCACATTACTGCATATAAGCTCCAGAAGATGGTCGAGGGCCGCTCGCGATGATGCGAATAAGGAAGCTCGCCTTGTGCATTTTTCTGAATTCTGATATTCTAAATTCAGAATTTAAAATATCAGGAGGCCTGTAATGGAGAACGTGAAAACAGCTATAGCAGAGATAAAGTCCCGCGGTCAGCTGACGATACCGAAGAAGATAAGGGAATCGAGCCATCTGGAAGAAGGCCAGGTGGTCTCTATCATACCGGTGGGTGAATCAGTAATCATCACGCCGAAAAGGCTTGAGCTCGATGAGGCGCGAAGACAGATCAGAAGGATCATGAAGGCATCGGGGCTTTCGGAAAAAGAGCTGCTCAAGGGACTAAAAGATGAAAGGGAAGCGCTTTACAGGGAAACCTATGGCAAAAAGGGGCGTTAAGGTATTCCTCGACTCGAACGTCATCATATCGGGCCTTTTCTCCGATAAGGGTGCCCCCCGCGTAATCCTCGACCTTTTGTGCCTTGGGCTCCCCGTTCTCACAGGCGCAACAGGAGAATACAATCTCATTGAAATTGAACGGAACCTGAAGAAAAAAATGCCGGATATTCTTCCCATATATAAGAAATATCTTCCCTTGCTGAACCTTGAAGTCGTACCCTTGCCTTTCTCGGGAGAAATTAATAAGTTGTCCGGGGCTACTTCCGATAAGGATATCCCTGTTCTCGCGTCGGCAGTCAGCGGCAAGGTGGACTTTCTTGTGACAGGGGACAAGAAAGATTTTAGCGGGGTGAGGGGGAAATATTCATTCAGGATAGTGACTCCGGCGGAATTTCTGGATGTGATCATGCCTGAGGTGCTTAAGGCGGTGGAGGAGTGACGGCGGTGGTGAGGTATAACGAATGTTTTTACAGGGGGTTCTCATAACATGATGCTTGAGAGACTTCCAATTTTAAAAGATGACGGCCTTATAACACCCGAAGTTGGCTTATGGGCTGAATATAAATATCGTCTTGTGTGGAATTACGCCAAGATGTTTGCAGCGTCAATGAAAGCCAAGTGGGATGCTCGGATATATATAGACCTTTATGCCGGGGCGGGGCGATCCAGGATTGAAAACACAAAAACAATTGTGCCCGCGTCTCCTTTGTTAGCTATGGACATTCCTAATAAGTTCGACAAATACATTTTTTGCGAAAATGATAAAGAGAAAGTGCAAGCATTGAAGGCAAGGATCGGAAGAGATTATTCGGATAGCAATGTAAGTTTTATTGAGGCCGATGTGAACAAAAATATTGAGGAGGTTATATCAAATATTCCGAGGCATCATAAAGGGTTCAAAGTTCTTACCTTTTGTTTCGTCGATCCCTTCAATGTCAGAAATCTCAATTTTCAGACTATTAAAAAATTGGCTGAGAAGTATATAGATTTTCTGATTTTGATCCCTTCCGGGATGGATGCCAATAGGAATATTTCGTATTATATAGATGAATCAAGCACGGCAGTTGAAGATTTTACGGGCGCATCGCAATGGAGAGATGAATGGCGTTTGAAAGGAGCGAGATGGGAAAATTTCGGTCTTTTCTTTGCCGATCTTTTTGGTCGCCAAATGCGAACGTTAACCTATTTTTACGAAGGTTTGGCCGATATGGTACACGTAAGGTCAACTGAAAAAAATCTTCCTTTATACCATCTCGCATTTTTCAGTCGCAATGAATTGGGCAGGAAATTTTGGAAAGAAGCGAGAAAATATAGCGATGATCAGCTTGATTTGTTGTAATTCCCCGAGGAGACGATATGACGCAGCTTTCTGACATAGAGTGGACGGAAG
>JAJYLU010000058.1 GCA_021787505.1 Nitrospirota bacterium
TGCCCTTTTCGGAAAGCGTCAAGGCGTGATAGTTCTTGTTCAGTCCGAAGACTGAGGCCTGCACGCTCTTCTGCAGAGTGGTCCTCAGGTTTCCCCTCTTTTTCCCGCCTGAATAGGTGACGCAGTCCTGCAGGAGCGAATGGAGTTGCTTTATATTGATCGGCTTTTTGATGTAGCCTACCGCGCCTGCCTTCATGAAATCGTCCACTCCGCTCCGGTGAGAGTGGGCGGTCACCATGATAACCGGCACATCCTTCAGCTGGTTGTCACTTTTTATATGCCTGAGAGTGCTCAGGCCGTCCATCACCGGCATAGTATAATCGAGCATCACGAGGTCAGGCAGCGACATCCTCATCAGCTTCAGCACCTCAACCCCGTTCTTTGCAGGCACCACCTGAAAGCCCATCCTCCTCATAAGGACGGCGAGATACATGACCGAAGACGCATGATCATTGGCAATTATTACTTTCTTGGCAGATATGCTCACTACACTCCCCCAAAAAACATCGGTATTACTATACTTCCTTCCCGCTGTTGAATGTCAAGATGAAAAAGGGGGATTGTCAAGCCACCATCAAAAGGATGCCATCCGGAATCAGAAGTTGATGCCGAGGTCGGGGAAGAGCGAGGTAAGCGCCCGCACATTGTCCGTCAGGAGGAGTATCCCGAAGGCGATCAGGAGCACGCCGCTAGACACCATGATGACCCTCATGTATTTGCGGATCTTCACTACGTAACTGAGAAAGGTATTGAACATGAGGGACGAGAGGAAAAACGGCAGGGCCAGACCGAAGGAATATACGGCAAGGAGCTTGAACCCGTATGCGGCAGACCCCTTGGAACTAGCATAGAGCAGAATCGTCCCGAGGATCGGCCCGATGCAGGGCGTCCATGCGGCTGCGAAGGTCATGCCGACAAAGAAAGAGCCGATATAACCGGCCGGCTTTCCGGTCATATGAAACTTCCTCTCCCTGGTCAGGAAGTCCATCCTGATCACGCCCGAAACAAAGAGCCCAAAAAATATGACGAGTACTCCGCCGATGATCCTGATCCAGTCCTGGTATTCGAAGAAGAATTTTCCTACGGCTGAAGACGAGGCCCCGAGTGCAATAAAGACCGTCGAGAACCCGGCGATAAAGGTGAGTGAATTCGTGATCGTAAGAAAGTGTATCTTCTTCCTGTCGGCCCCCTCGCGAAGGTCCTCGAAGGAAATGCCGGTGATAAAGGAAACATAGGAAGGGACAAGGGGAAGAACACAAGGAGACAGAAACGACAATACTCCCGCAAGGAAGGCGAGAGGAAAGGAGACTTCCTTCATCATGGCGCAGGGTCCCTCCTGCCGCAGTCCTCAGTGCTCCCCTTGATCTTTTCGACAGCGTGCGGGATGACCTCGACAATCGCCCCGAGTCCCTCCTTCACCGCCTTGGGGCTTCCCGGCAGGTTCACGATCAACGCAGTCCCCCTGACTCCGGCCACCGCCCGCGAAAGCATGGCCCTCTTCGTTTTCCCGAGGCCTTCCAGTCTCATCGCCTCGGCGATCCCGGGTATCTCACGGTCGATCACTTCCAGGGTCGCATCGGGCGTCACATCGCGGGGGAAAAGTCCGGTCCCTCCCGTCGTCAATATCACGTCCACGCTCTTACTGTACTCGATAAGCTTTTCTTTTATCAATTCCTTTTCGTCCGGGATTATGACGCTGAACTCAACCCTGGCGCCGATCCGCGACATCATCTCCCCGATCGCCGGACCGCTGAGATCTTCGCGCTCCCCGCGGGACCCCTTGTCGCTGATGGTGATGACCGCTACGGTGATCATAATGTCAGACTGGAGCGTCAGTGCTGACACTGTCCCCTGCCCTAACCTTCCCGCCGCGGAGGACCCTGATGAATATCCCTTCTTTCGGCATCACACAGTCGCCTGCCTGGTAATAGATAGCGCACCTTGTATGACATTCCTTGCCTATCTGGCTCACCTCGCCGACGACCTCGTCGCCGATCTGCATCTTCGTGCCGACAGGCAGGGAGACAAGGTCGATCCCTTCCGTGGTGATATTTTCGGCGAAATCTCCGGGCGACACAGCAAGCCCCTTCTCCCGCATCTTCTGTATGCTCTCAAGCGCCAGGAGACTCACCTGGCGGTGCCATTCGGAAGATGCGTGGGCATCGCCTTCGATCCCGTATTCGGCCTTCAGGACGACCTCTTCGACCGGCTTTTTCCTCATGCCTTTTTTGTCACTGATATTGACGGATACAACCCTCGCGGACATGTTCTACATTACCATAAAAGCCACCGCCGGACAACTTTTGCAGCCTCTTTGCTTTACAACTGCAAACCAGTCTTTACATAGCCGGACAGGAACGCTGAAAAATGTCTTGTCGCGACACCTTTTACAGACCTATGAGGGCCCAACCTGCCTTTTTTTAAAAAATTCCCGACTTGAAACTGCGGCCATGTGAAAGACAAAAATAATCATGTCGTCATTACAAGACTTTTCGGCGCTCTTGTACGGCGCTTATACAGCACAAACGCGCAAAAAGGCTATCCATTACCACACCTTTATCTTCCACTCCCCCCCCTCTTTGATCAGATCTTCCTTCACAGTCGTAGAGACAGGAACCGGCCTGTGCAATTTCTCAGAAGGGGCAAACGTCAGCTTCACCTCTGCATGGGCGGTGCTGTCACCCTCCTGGTTCAGTGCGAGAATTTGATAAGACTGTAAAACCGATGCCTCTTTCCTGTGCTTTACATAGTCCTCCTTGCTCACCTTCTTCATGTACGGGGCATAGTAACAGTCATACGTGGCCGCATAATCCTGTTTGATAGCCGAAGCGAAATACCTGTCAAGGAGCGCCTTGGGCCCTCCGTTGTCTTTCGACTGGCAACCGGTCCCTGCAAATAAAAGCGCTGCTGCCGCCAGCATCACAACTAACGAACAGATTTTCTTCATTGATAACCTCTCTTTCCTTTCAATCTTTTCTTTTTTCATCAGTTATTGATCATCACGGAATTTCGGCAGGAGGGCATTGTCCGCCCTCCTGCCAATGGACTATCTTTTCTAGTTGCCGGAAGAGACTGTGCCGCTTCCGCTATGCATCTGCCGCTGAGACTGACTGCTGTGGCAAACCGTACAACTCCATATCCAGTAGGTATCACCCTGGAACTTCTGAGGAATCGTCGGGTCTGCCGGATTGGCAGTAGTCAACTCCGCATGGGTGCCGTTGTGGCATGCCTCGCAGTAAATCTTGCCGCTCATTCCCTCGGGTGCATTCATTATCACCGAGTTGCGGTAGAGTGTATTGCTGTTTTCGGCATGCGCGGCGTCATGGCATCCGCCGCACTGAGGTTCCTGCAGCCATGCCTGACGACCGTTCTGGAGCGAAGTCGTCATCCCGTACATGTCGCCATGGCAGTCGGTACAGGTCTTGCCTGCCCTGAACATGATTCCCCTCATGCACTGGGTCTTCGGTCCTGGATGGCAGTTATAGCAGCCGGGGGTCGTGGCCGCGGCCGTCGGGGTAGTGTTCATCTTGTCCTTGTGGAAGTTGTGCATCGCCAGGGACAGGCTCTCGACACCGGCCTTCCCGGGGGCGCCCAGTGCATTGTCGGAGTGGCACTCCGAGCAGGAGTGGACCTTGCCGACGGCCTGGTCAGTCGCCAACGTCGTGCCGTTGTGCGAATCGTGGGCCTGCAATATGCTGAGCTGCATCGCCTGCTGGTTTCCCGTGCCATCGCCGTGACAGTTGCTGCACATCATCTCTGTCGAAACAGGCGCTACGACGTTTACGCTCTGGAGGACATTGCCGGAGCTGTCTTTCACGGTAATCACCGCCGTGCCGTAAGGGTCCCATGTCCCGTCATCGTCATACGGGGTAATCGGGATGCCGACCGCCTGCCAGCTCAGGCCCTTTGCATCGAGGGTCATGTTCCCCGCAAGGGGCGTTCCGCTGATGCCGACATTGGTAGGAACACTAAATCCATACTGCGGCGCGTAGGCCCAGAAGTTCGTATGAAGTGCCGAATTTGTCTTCTTCGGGAATGAATAGCTTACGGTGACGCCGCTGGTGATAAGGCTTGCACCTTCACCGCCGCGCCGGAAGACCTGCGCATGCAGCGTGTTGTACGGAGGAAGCACCATGAAATAGGAATAGTCGTTCTGATCGCAGTGCATTCCGAGGTCGTTCCAGGCAAGGATCACGTAGCTCATATTCGCAGCAGGAATCGCCTGGTTCCCGTAAGATTTAGTCAGTGCCCAGTTTACTGTAGTTGTCGCACCGGATGCGACTGTGGCGGTCTGGGATGTTGTCAGATAACCGGATTTTGAGATATTCAGGGTGTAGTTGCCTGCCGCTTCACTTAACGTATAGGCGCCTGTGCTGCCTGTCGTCGTGCTGTTAGTGCCATCGCTTACCACCGCCCCGGAAATGGCCGAGCCGGTGACTATGTCCACTGCCACACCTGAGATAGCGGCATTTCCGCCTGTCCCGCCGCCGGACCCTCCGGTCCCGTCGGTGCTACCGAGAGAGATAGCCACTGTGGCACTCTTGCTTGCAGATACGTTGCCCGCCGCATCCTTAGCCCATGCATACAGCGTCTTCGTTCCTGCAGAGCTGAATGTATAACTCGCGGTGGGGGTCTCGGTCCACCCGGAGGAACTTGCCCCGGGTTTTGTCGATGTCTGGGTCACCGTGTATCCTGTCACACCGACGTTGTCGGTTGCCGCGAATGCGGATATCGGTACCGTCAGTGAACCGTACGTCGAAGGTATCGTAAATACCGTTACCGTAGGGGCCGTCCGGTCGCGATTGCCGTCGGCATTGGCCGTACCGTACCCAGCCGCCAACAAGATCAAGAGAAACGGGATAACATAAAGTCTCTTCATTTTTCAAACCTCCTGAAATATTTTTCGTATTTCTGCCTGCTACGTTTCTTCACGCATGTCTGCTTTTCATGAGTCCTTCAGATTGGGGTGTACGCGCCCTATCTGCGCTTCATGCTTTTTGGATCTCTGCTTTAGATCTGCCCGGAGAGGTCGAAGGCGGGAGGCGCGCGGGCAATCAGCCCGATGGGGAATGTTGTGGAAATATGGAAGGAAGTCTCCGGAAAGGCATAGAGTGAAATGAAATATGGTTCAACCGGTTGCTGCGGCGCCGCATTGTCCGCAGAGGAGACTTCGGCAACAAATTTACAGAGGCTGCAGCCTGAGTAAAATGAGAAATCGCTGTGATGATAGAAAGAGGTGAACAGCCCTGAGTATAGAAAGGCCGCGATAAAAATGATCGATAGATGTCTGTTCTTTAAGTCCATACTTTTTTGACTTTATTGATTGCAATATTTGTTTATTAACTTAGAAACTATAACCACCTTGCATGAAAATACGATTAAGAGGGGATTAAATAGTTTTAATCGGCATCGGATGAGTAAACTCGGTGTTGATTCACATCACGGCGTGGATCAGGCATATTGCAGGACGAAATGGGGAACGAGGCAGCATCTGAAGATGGACGGGATCGAGGAGCAGATCAGGGAATTTACGCAGCTTAACGTAAATACCAGATCGAGGTGAGATACCTATATATGTTTCCGGCTCTATCCGTTCACGACAGAGGACGAAAACTAGTTATCCGAGACAGTCACATCGATGGGCTGAAGATGGAGGTCCGGCATTGCCAGGTTGAGGACCGCTGAGCACTTCTCGAACTCTTCGACGGAGAACTTGCCGAAATTCCTCGTCTCGATGATAGAACCATGTTCATCGATGACCTGTCCGATGACCTCTCCGTCAGGCATGCGACGGAGACAGAATGATGCTTTGGGTTTCATAGCTATAGTATAAGCTATTTTCCGATTTTATGAGAAAATGTGACGGGTGTAAGGCATCCATGCAATATCAGGATAGAGATCATCCCTTTTTCAGCAGACCCTTCACCTCTTTTTTACCCTCATTCAATTCTTCTTCCTGCTGCCTGTCCAGCCTTAAGAGCAGCGCCTGGAATTCCCCGACATGCGTCTTCTCCTCTTTCGCCACGTCCAGAAGGATTTTCCTGATATCTTTATTTGTCGTCACATATGCCATTTGTTCGTAGAGATTTATCGCATCCAACTCAGCGATTATTGCTGCCCTCAGGACTTCTTTGTCGACATCTGTCTTCGCCAGCTTATCGAGATTAACAGGGACCTTTGAAAGCATAACTCCTCCTTTTTTCCACTATATCACGATGTGTTCAGGATTTCCGCACGCGGTAAAAAAAATCCCTCCTGTAGCAGGAGGGATTTTTCCAAGAAATCCGATAATACCTAAAGCCGATCTTACGTCCCCATCTCCCAACTCTGCAGATATTTTTTCTGCGCCGCGGTCAGCGTATCTATCTTTATCCCCATAGACTTCAGCTTCAGCCTCGCAATGTCGGCGTCTATCTTCGAAGGGACGCTGTATACCTTCTTTTCGAGCTTCTTATAATTCTTTGACATGTACTCCGCACATAAAGCCTGGTTGGCAAAGCTCATGTCCATGACCGCAGAGGGATGACCTTCGGCTGAAGCCAGGTTGATGAGACGGCCCTCGCCGAGGAGATAGAGCCTCTTTCCGTTCTTGAGCGTGTATTCCTCGACAAAGTCCCTGATCACCCTCCTCGCCTTCGACATCTTCTTCAGCTCCTCGATCGATATCTCGACGTTGAAGTGGCCTGAGTTGCAGAAGATCGCGCCGTCCTTCATCAGCCTGAAACAGTCCTTGAAGATGACGTCGATATCGCCGGTTGCGGTGACGAAGATGTCTCCGATACTTGCGGCCTCTTTCATCGGCAGCACGTCGAAGCCGTCCATCGTCGCCTCGAGGCCCCTGAGCGGATCGACCTCGGTCACGACCACCCGCGCGCCCATGCCCTTGGCCCTCATTGCGATCCCCTTGCTGCACCAGCCGTATCCGGCAACCACAAAGACCGAACCGGCGATGAGCCTGTTCGTCGCCCTGAGGATGCCGTCCATCGTCGACTGGCCGGTGCCGTAACGGTTATCGAAGAGATATTTTGTGTAGGCATCGTTCACCGCGATGATCGGATATTTCAGGACGCCCTTTTCGGCCATCGCCCTGAGCCTGATGACGCCTGTAGTCGTCTCCTCGGTCCCGCCGATCATGCCCTTCAGAAGGTCCTGTTTTTTCGTATGGAGCACAGAGACGAGGTCGGCGCCGTCGTCCATCGTAACATTCGGCTTCAGCGAGAGCGCCTCCATGATATGTTTGTAGTATGTCTTGTGGTCCTCTCCCTTTATCGCAAATACCGGAATGCCGGAGTTCTTCACGAGCGAAGAGGCGACGTCGTCCTGGGTGCTGAGAGGGTTCGATGCGCAGAGATAGACCTCCGCGCCGCCGGCCTTCAGCGTCTCCATCAGATTCGCAGTCTCCGTGGTAACGTGCAGGCAGGCCGACAGCCTCAATCCCTTAAGCGGCTTCTCCCTCGAAAAACGTTCCTTGATACTCTTCAGCACAGGCATCTCCCTGGCCGCCCATTCTATCCTCAACCTCCCCTTGGCAGCGAGGCCCATGTCCTTCACGTCATACTTTGCCATCTGTCCTCCTTTTTTTTCATAAACCGAAAGATATCTTACCCAGCGCTTGTCTGCGAAAACACTTCCAAACGAGAGCAGGCGGGCTGAAAAACAGCCATAGTTGAGGCTCCACTAAAAACAACCGACATACCAGCCCACCTTTTCAAGAAACCATTATACGCTGGCTTCGCGCTTGCGTGAATCACTACAGATCCTGCCGATTGTATGGCGTTTTTAAGCCTAGCTGCCCTCGTCCTTTATTCAAGAGCAGGGGTTACAGTCCCGCTTCTCTCCTTAACGTCTCCGCCTTGTCCGTCGCCTCCCAGGTGAAGTCGGGATCGTTCTTGCCGAAATGACCGTAAGCTGCGGTCTTCTTATAAATAGGCCTCCTGAGATTCAGCTTTTCGATGATCCCTTTCGGCGTGAGATCGAAGTTCTTCCTGATCAGCGGCACGATCTTCTCTTCATCGACCTTCCCGGTCCCGAAGGTGTCGACAAGGATCGAGACCGGCTCTGGAACGCCGATCGCATATGCCAGCTGGACCTCGACCCTCCCGGCAATACCCGCTGCAACGATATTCTTTGCGATATAGCGCGAAATATAGGCGCCGGAGCGGTCGACCTTCGTCGGGTCCTTGCCGGAAAAACAGCCGCCGCCGTGACTTCCCACGCCGCCGTAGCTGTCCACGATGATCTTCCTGCCGGTCAGGCCGGTATCGCCCATCGGACCGCCCACGACAAAGCGGCCGGTGGGATTGATGTAATACT
>JAJYLU010000059.1 GCA_021787505.1 Nitrospirota bacterium
TCTCGGCCTTGTGCGCCTGCGGGTCAAGAAGGTCTCCGAAGCCCTGACAAGGATATTCAACGACATCGCCGCCAAATCCGAGCGTGAGAAGAGCGAGGGCAAGATCGATGAATCGCCTTTTGCCGAAATCAGCGATGAAGATATCGACAATCTATTCAGGTAGGGATTTTATTCAGTGTCCTTTATAAACTATTCCTCCCGTGAGATCAACTGCAAAATCGTCTATTACGGGCCCGGACTCTGCGGAAAAACCACAAATTTACAGTATGTGTACAGGAAGACGAACCCTGATCAGAAGGGGAAACTGATCTCGCTTGCGACCGAGACTGAGAGGACGCTTTTTTTTGACTTCCTTCCGCTTGCGCTCGGCGACATCAAGGGGTTCAAGGTGAGGTTCCATCTCTACACTGTTCCCGGCCAGGTCTTCTATGCGGCGAGCAGAAAACTTATCCTCAAGGGCGTCGACGGCGTGGTCTTCGTCGCCGACAGCCAGATCGAGAGGATGGAGGCGAATATGGAAAGCCTCGACGACCTGAAGATCAATCTCGCCGAGCAGGGATACGACCTCGATAAGCTCCCCTATACGGTTCAGTTCAACAAAAGGGACCTCCCGAATGTCGCGCCGGTAGAGAACATGAACAAGCTGCTGAACCCGCGGAACATCCCTTGTTTCGAGGCGGTCGCCGTGACCGGCCCGGGCGTCTTCGAGACCCTGAAGAACGTCGCAAAACAGGTCCTCGTGGAGCTGAAGAAGCACTATTAACGGACACGACGCACAACTGTTCCTTCCTTTTTGCCTTTCCGAAGAGTCCCTGCGGGACCGTTTGTGCAGGGCCGCGGAGCGGAATATTTCTCTTACGCTGACAGACAACTCGACTTCCATGATTTCGGTGCGGCAGAAAGAAGACGGTCTGACAGTCAGGCTGCACCGGATGTTCCTTCAGGCGGATGACGCCCTCATTAGGGAAATAGCCTCATTTATCAGAAGACGAAGGGGAAAGACGCCGCTGATCGGGGCCTTTATAAGACAGCAGGGAGGCGCCATCAGGAAACGGGAACCGAGACGCCTCATTCTTACTCCCCGGGGAAAACACCATGACCTCGGCGGACTTGCTGAATCGGTAAATCAGGAATACTTCGCAGGGAAGATAACCGCATCGATCACGTGGGGCGCAATCCGCCGCGGCCGTCATGTCAGGAGGAGGACGCTCGGGAGTTACAGCATCCAGACCGACACGATCAGGATCAACCCGGTGCTCGACAGGAAGACGGTTCCCTGCTATTTCATCAGGTTCATTATTTACCACGAGATGCTGCATGCCGACATCCGGTGCGAGGAGAGGAGCGGGAGAAGATCGATACACTCCGTCGAATTCCGGAGGAGGGAAAAAATGTTCAGGGAATATGCGCAGGCGCTCTCGTGGGAAAAAGATTGCGCTATTTTCTAACAGTTTGTTCGGAGACCCTCCCGGTTTTTCTACAGACTCTTTCCGACTTGGAACACTGTTATCCTTTTGGACTACAGGGCCGATGTGATCTGCCTCACAGTTGTTTGGAAATTAGGCGCAAAAAAAATGTAATATACAGACAATGAAGAGTTCTGAAAAGCCGTTCGTCGAGATCTATGCAGACGGCGCCTGCAGCGGGAACCCGGGCTTGGGCGGATACGGGGCCATATTGAGGTCCGGAGATAAGGTGAGGGAACTCTCCGGGTGCGATCAGATGACGACGAACAACAGGATGGAATTGATGGGTGTGATCTCTGCTCTGGAGGCCCTGAAGAAGCAATGCAAGGTGAGGGTCACCACGGATTCTACCTATGTGATGAAGGGCATGACAGAGTGGATCGGCACATGGATGAGAAATAACTGGCGAAACTCGCAGAAGAAGGAAGTGCTCAACAGGGATTTATGGGAAAGGCTCCTCAAGGCCGCCGAACCGCATGAGATAGAATGGGTCTGGATAAAGGGACACAACGGCCATATCGAGAACGAAAGATGCGACTTTCTTGCCAGGGCAGAGATTAAGAGGTGCAAGAAATCATCTGAGGCCCCTGCTTATGAAAAGGCCTGAACTCCTTGCGCCTGCGGGCGATTTCGAAAAATTGAAGACGGCCCTCCACTACGGAGCGGATGCGGTCTACCTCGGGGACTCGAGGTTCAGCCTCAGGGGGAAGGCGGGTAACTTTACCGGGCGGGAACTGAGGGATGCGGTCAGTTACGCAAGGGAAAGGGGAATAAAGGCGTATGTGACGGTTAATATCTTCCCCCACAACCGGGACCTGGCAGGCATAGAAGGGCACCTGGAAATGCTCAAAGAGGTGCGGCCTGATGCCGTGATCCTTTCCGACCCCGGCCTTTTCAGCCTCTTCCGCAGAAAGGCCCCGGAGATAGGTGTCCATGTAAGCACGCAGGCGAATATCACGAACTCCGAAGCCGCCCTGTTTTGGCAGGACCTCGGCGCGGAGAGGATCGTGCTTTCGAGGGAACTGTCGGTCGAAGAGATCGGCGGAATAAGGGAAAAGACGAAGGTCGAACTCGAGGTGTTCGTGCACGGCTCGATATGCATCTCATATTCGGGAAGGTGTTATATCAGCAGTTTCCTTGCCTCCCGGAGCGCCAACACCGGCGAGTGCACGAACTCTTGCAGGTGGAATTACGCGCTGATGGAGGAGAAGAGGAAAGGGGAGTTTCTGCCGGTCTACGAAAACGACAAGGGGACATACCTCCTCAGTTCGAAGGACCTGTGCATGGTGGAACACCTTGAGGCGCTCTCGGGGGCCGGCGTCGACAGCTTCAAGATAGAAGGACGGATGAAAGGCATCAATTATGTCGCCGGTGTGGTGAAGGTATACCGCGAGGCGGTCGACTCGATCGGCGGGCCGCATGTGCCCGGGAGGAAAGAGCGATGGCTGCGCGAACTCGCGATGTTCAGCAGCAGGGGATATACCACCGGCATGTTTTTCGGAAGGCAGCCGGATGGGGATTATCACTTCGGCGAGGAGAGTTACCGCATGAGCCACGAGCTTGTCGGTGTGGTCGCCGGCATTGACGGCGGGGTTGCGGAGATCGCATTACGGAACCGGCTTGACCGGGGAGATCCTGTCGAGTTTCTCTCGCCCGGTCTTGAAGAAAAGTGTTTTGCGGTGGGACCGATGCTCGACCCCGAAGGCGCTGACATTCTATCGGCGAGGAACGGGGACGTGGTGTTTATCGGGGTCCCCCCTGGGGTGAGAAAGAACGACCTCGTACGGAGGCCGAAAAACTTCAGGGAAAAGGAAGATCGGGCGGACGGGACAGCGAAGCAAAATACCTTGGCAGCGGAGGGATGCGGATGAAGATTACAGGGGAAGACAAACAGGAACTTCTAAGATGTGCGGTCTGCGACGTGTATATCAGGAGGGAGGAGGGTTTCATCTGCCCGCGGTGCAGACGGGGGCCCCTCTGCAAGAGCCACCGGGTTCCCCTGAGACGGGAATGCTCCAGTTGCGTATTCGATATTAAGAATAAGGAACTTGTCGCTCTCAGAGAGCAGGAACAGAGCCTGAAGAGCTTCCTGAGACTCCTTCAGTTCCTCTTCATCGTCTTCGCGATACTCTTCGTTGCGGTCAGGACCGGGACGGCCGAGGTGCTCCAGTTCCTGCACGACAGTGTGATTGCCGACGGTTTCGGCTATATGGGCGCGTTGTCGGTCGCAGGCTACGCAATCTTTTATCTTCTGCTTCTCAGCCAGAGACAGAGGATCCGCGAGATGGAGTCCGAGATGAATAAGGCGGAATTCCGGAGGATGGTGAAGTAGCCGGCCATGACAGAGAAGATGCAGAGGAAAGTCCTTGTTATCGATAACGACCGTATTGCAAGCGATATGATCGTCAAGACTCTTCTGCCGAGAGGTCTGGACGTTTCGGTTGCGGCGAGTCCCGACAGGGGCGTCGAGAAGGCCCTGGAGTATAAGCCGGACCTCGTCTTTATCAGCCTCTTCTTACCCGAGTCCAACGGCTTCAAGATCAGCAGACGTATTCATTCCGAAGAAGAACTGATGAAGGTGCCGCTGATGATGCTTATCTCCTATCGTGGAGAACTCGACCCGAAGTATACCTCCTCCATCGGCGTTGTAGACGTTCTCGTCAAGCCGCTCAAGGCTGAGGATATCATTGCGAAGACGGAAAAGGTGCTGGGGAAGGAGGCTGTAGGCGAGGTTGCCGGGGCCGCGGCGCCCCATGAAGAAGAGACGGAAACAACGCCGGCAGAAAGGGCAGCACCTCCTCAGGTCGAGAAGCTTCCAGTAGTTCCCCTGCCGGAAGAACCGCGGCAGGCCCCGGACATTCCGGTGGACGAGCGTACAGAGGCGGGGGAAGAAAACAGGAAAGGATTCGGCGAGACTGAAGAGTTCCTGAAAGAAGAAGCAGCAGCAGAAGAAGAAGGCCAGACGCTGGCGGACAAAGCGGCGAAAGAGCAGGCCGGGAAGGAAGGCGAAGCACCTTTCACGGTGCCCAGTGTCTTAGGGGAAGAGCTTCTCCCAATGGAAAAACCACAGAAATTATTTTCCGGTAAGAAGATTATAGTCTTTGCAGCCGTCTTTGCGGCGCTTGCTCTCGGCCTCGGAACGTACGGGCTGAAGAAGATCGTGTCACGGGCTGAAAAGGCCGCACCGGTGAAGGCTGCTGCTGCCGGCAGGCAGAAAAAGGAGGTCGCGCCCGATGTGGCGGCTGCCCGACCGGCGGTTCCCGCGCCTGAGGGGCGGGGTGAAGGCGCCGCACAGAGAGAGGTCGTGCCCTCTGCCGGCGAGCAGTACAGGTTTTCTGTCCAGGTCGGCGCCTTCGGCAGCGAGAAAAATGCGGTCTCACTTGTCGAAAAAATGAAGGGAAAGGGGTTCGATGCCTTTATCGAAAATGACCCCGCGAAGCCGATCTACCGGGTGCTGGTGGGACGGTTCGGAAACCCGACGCAGGCATCCCAGCAAGCGATGATGCTGCGAAGAGAAGGGCTGAAAGCCGTCGTGCGCACCGGCAAGGGGTGAGGTGAAGATATTCTTTTCAGGCATAGGCGGCAGCGGGGTTTCGGCCATAGCGGGATTTGCGGCCGATAGGGGGAATTCCGTCTCAGGTTCCGACCGCATGTTCGACAGGAATCCAGGGCATGAAATCTGCCTAAGGCTGAGGTCGAAGGGAATAACGATATTCCCGCAGGACGGAAGCGGCATAGACTTATCGACCGAACTCGCTGTCTTCAGCACTGCGGTCGAGAAGGACAATCCCGATTATCTGAAGGCGCGGGAAGTCGGTGTGCCGGGAAAGATGCGACCTGAATATCTTTCGGAGATAGTATCGCAGTTCAGAACGATCGCTGTGGCCGGAACGAGCGGCAAGTCGACCATATCGGGGATGCTTGCGTATCTCATGGACAGGCTCGGCATGGGACCGAACTTCATAGGCGGCGGAAGGGTGAAACAGTTCAAGTCCGAGGGGAACTCCGGAAATTACCTCGCCGGCGGTTCCGACCGGCTTATCATCGAGGCCTGCGAGTCGGACGGCTCGCTCGTCGATTACCGGCCGGAGCATTCGATCATCGCGAATCTCGATCTCGACCACCATCCCGTGGCCGAGACTGCGCGGATGTTCGAGCGGCTGGCCGAAAACACCTCCGGGCTTGTCCTGGCAGGCGGTGACGACAGGAACCTCTCGGCCTGCAACCTCAAAGGCGAGGTCCGATTTTCGATCGACACGGAATCAAAATACAGGGCAGACAGGATCGAGTATGCCCCTTTTTCCTCTACCTTTTCGGTCAACGGGACGAGATTTGAACTCTCCCTGCCGGGCAGGCACAACATCTATAATGCACTTGCCTGCATCGCCTGTCTGTCGGAACTCGGTGTCCCCGCCGCTGACATTGCCGGAGTGCTGCCCCGGTTTTCGGGCATCGAGCGGAGGTTCGACGTCCACCTCAACGACGGAAGACATATCGTGATAGACGACTATGCACATAACCCGCACAAGATATCCTCTCTCATGAAGACGATGCAGGGCGTGAGCCCGTCCGTCTGCTATGTCTTCCAGCCGCATGGCTACGGACCCACGAGGATGATGAAGGAGGGTTACATCAGGGTCTTTTCGGAGGGTCTGAGAAGAACCGACCGCCTCGTCCTTCTGCCTATCTATTACGCGGGCGGCACAGCGGCCAGGGACATCTCGAGCCGGGACATCGCCAAAGGCGTCGCCGCCTCGGGTGCCTCCGCGGTAGCGGTGGAAGACCGCTCGGAGATATTCCGGATGCCCAGTGAATGGAATGCCTATGTCGTCTTAGGCGCAAGGGACGACACGCTGTCGGACCTTGCGGAAGAGATCGCAACAAAGATCCGCTGAGGTGCTCGTGCTTTAAGCCTTACTAACACTCTTTAGTGTCGTTGAACTATTTACGATTCACATGCTTTACCCCTTACCCCTTGCTCTTTGCTACTCAATGTTTTTTCCTTTACAGCGGACGCGTTTATTCTATAAAATTGTCCCATAGGATCGGGACGCGGGGATTCCATTCAAATCCATCCGAGCTTCGATTTTTTGATTTTGTTTCGCATGACAGGTCATGCTTTTCATCCAGGTTCTGCAGCTTCGCGCTGCATGAAAACGGCGGCAGCCTGCCTTCCGGCAGGGAGGCCTGCCCAAAAATGGGTGCCGGACAACACATTATTGTCCCCTCTCCCCTGGAGGGAGAGGGACAGGGTGAGGGGGAAGATCAGCCGTCAAGGGTCTTCTTTCAAAAGGGCATCCAGCGGGCTCATCGGGACGTTCTGCATCTCGCGCATGACATGGGTATAGATCATCGTCGTTTCAATGCTCTTATGGCCAAGCAGTTCTTGCACCTCCCTTATGTTCACTCCGCTCATGAGGAGATGGGTCGCAAAGCTGTGGCGCAGCGTATGGACCGTCGCATGCTTGGCGATGCCCGCCTTTCTGACGGCAAAGGCTATGGCGGTCTGGATCGCCTTTTCACTTGCATGATGGCGTCTAACCTTGCCGCTTCTGGGATCGATGGAGAGCTTGGCCGAAGGAAACACAAACTGCCATATCCATTCCCTGCCTGCGTTGGGGTATTTGCGGTCAAGCGCATCCGGCATATGCACCTCTCCGAAGCCGGCTGCAAGGTCCCTTTCATGCAACGCCTTCACTTTACCGAGATGAAGCCGGAGCGGCTCTCTTATCGCCTCGGGCAGAATGGTAGACCTGTCTTTGTCACCTTTGCCGCTTCTGACGATGAGAAGCCCGGCATCGAAATCGATATCCTGCACTCTCAACCTCGCCAATTCCATGAGGCGAAGGCCGGCTCCGTAAAGAAGATGCGCGATCAGAAGGGGAGATCCGGTGAGATTGCTGAAGAGTGCCCTGACCTCTTCAACCGAAAGCACGACCGGGAGCTTCTTCCCCCTCTTGGCCCGGACCGTGCCGGAAAGACCGGTAATCACCTGCCCAAGCACATCGCGAAAAAGAAAAATAAGCGCATTGAAGGCCTGGTTCTGCGTCGAGGAGGAGACCCGTCTTTTGATGGCAAGATGCCCCAGATAATTCTTTATCTCGGCGGACGTAAGCGGGGCCGCTGCTCCGTCTTTTGCGGTCTCTTCAACATAGCGGAAGAAACGCCTCGCCCAATCCAGATAGGCAGTTTCCGTACGGTAGGAATAATGTTTGAGCCGAAGCAGCCTTTTCATCTCGGCAAGTATGTGGGCCTGGGCGGAAAGGCTTGCCTCTGCAGCAGTTCCGGTCCTGACAGCATTGAGGGATTCGCCGCCCTTGAAGTGGTTGAGATAAAGGAGCAGCGCTTCTTCTGCCTGCCTGATCTGCCAGTCGGCGATATTCTCCTGGGCCTTGAGAGAATCGAGAAACTCAATTATAAGAGCCCCGCTATCCGCGTGGCTTTTCCCGGCGATGAAGAAAAGGAATCTGCTTGCCCAGAGCGCAAGGAACGGAATGTTCTTCTCGGGCGCAAGCTTACCCGATCTGAGAAAGGATTGAAAATCCGGCAGCGTGTCTTTGATCCCCATCTCATCCCCTTTACCCTCAAAATGCGCAAGTCGCAATTACCACTATTATCGATATTTTGCGAATTGAAAGCAAGCGTTTTTTCTTTTCTGTCGAGCAGTTTACCATTGACAGGATTTGGGCCTTTTGCTAAATTTAGGGCATCCTTAGGCTATGCGTACAGTAATTAGTTATGTTGCAAAAAATGAACAATTCAAAG